>DAOWEP010000183.1 GCA_030638455.1 Gammaproteobacteria bacterium | reverse complement strand
TATTTCGACAATGACCAGCAAAACAGCCTTTTTAAAATTCCTGCTTATACTACCGTTGACCTAAAGCTAAACAGTGTATGGAGCAAGTGGCAAATTGAAGGTGCCGTACATAATCTTCTGGATGAAAAGGCTTTTGATTATGGTGTAAAAAGTACCTTTACCCCGGGCAGATACAATGCTTACCCATTACCTGAACGCAATTTTAGTCTATCTGTCAGTAGGTCGTTCTAACGACCGATTAAGCCGCGCCTTATCCAGAAATCTGCAAACCTGCTCTGCCCCCTGCAACAAGCGGGGGGTATCGCGGTGCATCAGGTCAGGGTGGATATGGAAAATATTGTTATCCTTGACTGCATTCAGGTCTGACCATTTCTGCCAATCCTTTAACCATTCCGGGCGTTCACCATTTTGACCACTGGCTATTATTACATCTGGATTTTTCAGCAATACAGATTCCAGTGATATATGTGGTGCCAGCACCTGTAGTTCATCGAAGATATTCTCACCCCCGCATAATTCAAGCACCGCACTAATGATGTGTTCACCATTCACCGTTACCAATGGACTGTTCCAGACCTGGTAAAACACTTTTAGTTTTCGCTTTCCCTTATTTTTCCTGGCCAGATTTTCCAGATCAGATAAAAAGTGTTTACTTATCAGCCTGGCTTTTGGTTCAACACCCGTCAGCACACCAAGCCGGTCAATAGTAGTTGCAATATCGGTGATTTTTCGTGGTTCCGAGATATAAACCGGGATACCCATCCCAGTTATTTTCTCTAAGTAAGCGTAGGTACCACCGGTAGCCCAGGCAAAAACAATATCGGGTTTTAAGCTTACTATGGCCTCAAGATCCAGTGCATCATGCCTGCCAATTTGCCTGATGCTTTTTGCCTCATCCGGGTAATTACTAAATTCTGTTACACCCACAATACGGGTTCCTGCGCCTATCTCAAACAGGATTTCTGTCAAATGTGGAGCCAGGCTGATAATACGCTCTGCCTTTTTGGGTAACTGTACACGATTACCCAGATCATCCGTTACGGAAATTTCCGCAGATACGGATGAGAATGCGACCAACAGAGAAGCGCATAGTCCTGCCAGGAAATATCTTTGTAGTTTCTTCTTTGGATACATGCCAAATATATACATCATTGTCTTCCAGATACTACTGAATAGTTCGGTATCTTTTTCCAAGTTGCAGCCTTATTTATCATACTATGTGATAATTAACTCATGAATACAAATACTCAACAAGGATTCTGGAAGAACTGGTCATTATCAGAAATGAGTCAAGATGAATGGGAATCCTTATGTGATGGATGCGGTCGCTGCTGTCTGCATAAGCTGGAAGATGAAGATAAAGGTGACCTCTATTACACCAATGTGGCATGTCGATTGCTTGACCTGAAAACCTGTCGCTGCAAGCACTACCCGGAAAGAGAAACGCTGGTTAGTGATTGCATATGCCTGAAACCTTCAAACATGAAAGACTTTCACTGGTTGCCGCCTACTTGTGCATACCGTTTACTGAATGAAGGAAAGGAATTACCGAAGTGGCACCCACTGCTTAGCAACAACCAGGAAAGCATACATACCTCCGGGATTTCGGTGCGTGATTTTGCTATTGAGGAAGCAGAGGGACTGGATCTTGAAGACTATATTATTGATCTACCTGAATCGGATCTGACAGATATCGACTGAAGGTCAGGTATGCGAGGTTTCTACGCTTGATAGAGCCTGATCCTTCTAATCTTCAAGCTATCTCAAATACATCGCCGCTCCTTACCATCCATGGCATCGCGGCATACCGGTCATCCTGACCATAAAAAAAGGCCCCGAATTCGGGGCCTTTTGATACTAACTTTGATGCTAATAATGAGGTCTTTCTATTATTGACCCAGCATTGCCAGATAGCTTCTGTCTGAACCTTCACCCGGCCCAATACTCCATGCGCCTCGATTACGCGCATGATGGATAGCGGCCTGGACATCACCTGGTGCCGGACTGGTATTAATGCTAAATACCTGGCCCGGGAAGATCAGGTCAGCATCCTTGATGCTGTCGCTGTTCGCCTTATAGATCAGTGGCCACTGGTATGGATCGGCATAGACTTCATTCTTTGCCGAAATTGCCCATAAACTGTCACCTTTGCTCACCGTATAGCTTTCCATCATGCCAGAGATTGGCTTGATGCCACGGTTAACGCGTTTTTCATGATGATACTGCTGGATTGCCAGATTTGCCTGGTCTCTGGCCTGAGTGGCAAGTTTGATTGCCTTGGCTTCTTCACCCTTTTTGGCAGCCCCTTCAGCCTTTTTTAATATCTTTTCAGTGTCTCGCCAGATCCATTTTAAGGACTTGGCCTTGGCAATTGCAGCCTTGGCCTGGGCTATCGCATCTGCTGATGTCTGTGGTTTGCTCGAATCTACACTTGCGCACCCAACTGCGAAACTAATGACCAGGGCAATAATCCCAATAAACCTGAATGTTGATAGTATTTTCATTGGCGAATTATCTCCAAAGTTAAATTTTAAATAAATCAATGAGTTATACGTACTTATAATTTTGGGCTAATAAGCCTTACTGCCTATATCCAGAACCACCTATTACCTAAAGGACACTATATTAATAAGGTAGACGACTTTTAACTAATTTTATATACAATCCATTGGATAATACCGTGAAAATATCCCAAAGATGATAAAATTTCACCTGCAAAATTAATATGGTTTTACTTTTTAGTCTCCTGCACCTGCTGGCGTGCCACTAAGGCCTTCTTTTTTGCACTCAGGGCATTGATTCTGGCCTGTTTATAATCGCCTTCTTCCAGTTTCTGCTGTGCCAGCTTGATTAACCGTAGAGCATCTACATAGTCCTGAGATGTCTCGATAGAGATACCTTCATCCCTGGCTGCATTTATGGCCTGCCTGGCATCACTCATCTCCTGCACCGGGATTGATGAACATCCCCATAAGCCTGCTGCAACCAATAACACTACAAACAGGACGCGCATGTTCCTGGTAAAACTGGTATGTTTAATATTCATTCAAGGTCCCAACCCGGAAAGACTATTTCACCTGACTCCCAATTACCAGTAAAATCAGTTACCAGTAAAATTGATTCTACAACCAGACTATACACGCCATTATCCATGCGTCAAGCAATCTTGCGACAGTAGCGGCTGATTGGTAATTTAAACCCAGAGCACAAATATAACAGCCAAATCTATTGAGGAATCACCTATGAGTCATGAAGAAAAAAATATCAGAATATTTCATAATCCGAAATGCAGTAAATCCCGCCAAACACTACAAATACTTCATGATCGCAATACAAACCCGCAGATCATTGAGTATCTGAAAACACCACCCAACGAATCCGAACTGGAAGAAATATTAAAACTGTTAGGTATGGAACCACGTGATCTAATGAGAAAGAAAGAAGATATTTACAAGGAACTAAAACTGGATGACACCTCACTGGACAGACAGAATTTAATCCGTGCAATGATAGAAAATCCAAAACTGATTGAGCGTCCTATAGTACTATCAAACAATAAGGCCACTATTGGACGACCACCAGAGAATGTTATTGGCCTTCTATAAAAAATAGATCGATCATGAGCGAAATTACAAAAGAAATTCTTGTGCTTTACTACACCCGCTACGGAGCCACTAAAGAAATGGCGCAATTGATTGCGCGCGGCGTGGAAGAAACGCCAAACATGCAGGCAAGGATTCGCACCGTACCTGCGATCTCCACAGTTTGTGAAGCAACCGAAGATGATATTCCCGACAGTGGCGCTCCCTACGCCACACAGGATGACCTGAAAGAATGCTGCGGTCTTGCGTTGGGCAGCCCTACACGTTTTGGAAACATGGCCGCACCGTTAAAGTATTTTCTCGACGGCACTAGCGGGCTCTGGTTATCTGGTGCCCTGAGCGGGAAACCGGCATGTGTGTTTACCTCCACCTCAAGTATGCATGGCGGACAGGAAACCACCTTATTAAGCATGATGCTACCACTGTTTCATCACGGCATGATTTTACTAGGCATTCCTTATAGCAATACAGAATTATTCAGCACAAAAACGGGTGGCACCCCTTATGGCAACAGCCATCTGGCAGGTGGCGACAGCAAATTACCACTTAGCGATGAAGAAAAGATCTTATGCAAGTCTCAGGGAAAAAGACTGGCAGAAACTGCCCTAAAACTTCAATAATAAGGTTAGACAAAACCCCTAATGAATACCACATCTCTCGCACGCGGAACTGCTTTGACAGGCTATTTTGGCCTATTATGTCTAATACCCTTGTGGTATGGCTGGCTAGCACCTTCTGAAAACATGCCTATCTATATTCCATTGGGCTTTTTGCTGACCCCATTGCTGTTTCCGCTAGCAGGTTTGCTGCGCGGGAAAAGATATACATAC
>DAOWEP010000182.1 GCA_030638455.1 Gammaproteobacteria bacterium | reverse complement strand
CGCGTCTGGAAAACCTGGAAGAACTTGTAAATGCCGCGCAGGGATATAACAAGGAAGATGAAATAGATGATGAGATGGAGGAGATGTCTGAGTTGGCCGCATTTTTATCACATGCAGCCCTGGAGGCGGGAGAAGGTCAGGCTGACCCATGGGATGATTGCGTACAATTAATGACATTGCATTCGGCCAAGGGGCTTGAGTTCCCGCTGGTATTTTTGTGTGGTCTTGAAGAAGGTCTGTTTCCACATCAACGCTCAATCGAGGATCCGGACAAGCTCGAAGAGGAGCGCCGACTTTGTTATGTAGGCATGACGCGTGCGCGGAAACATCTTGTGATCAGTTATGCCGAACAGCGCCGCCTGTATGGCAATGAACAATTTTCCATGCCATCCCGTTTTTTACGCGAGATCCCTGATGAACATGTTAAGGAGGTCAGACCAAAGGCCAGAATGCAACAGCATGCAAGTTCAAATTCGCGATATCCCGGAAAATCTCACGGCAATACTGGCATCAATGATTCAGGTGTAAAAAGAACCAGAAAATTTGTAGAGGATGCCGTTGGTGGGTTCACATTGGGACAACGCGTATCACACAATAAATTTGGTGAAGGCGTAGTGTTAAACCATGAGGGCCAGGGAAACAGTGCCAGGGTTCAGGTAAATTTTGAAGCCGCAGGTTCCAAATGGTTGGTGTTGTCCTACGCAAATCTGCAAGCCGTTTAGGCTAACTTATGTTGCTGAAGCGGTCCTGATGGGAAAAATGATGCAGTACCTCACTGCCTGACAGGGTTTCAATGGGGCTGCCAAAATAATGTCCCTGTGCATAATCAACATTATACTTTTTCAATAACTCAAGCGTTTCACCGTCTTCGACACTTTCAGCTACGGTAACTTTTCCTAGTGCATGTGCCACCTGGTTCATTGACTGCACCATTGCCTGGTCAACCGGTGACTGGGCCATTTTCCTTATAAACGCGCCATCTATCTTGAGCTTGTCCACTGGCAGGTTCTTCAGGTAGGTAAATGAACAAAAGCCTGAACCAAAATCATCAAGTGAGAACTGGCAACCAATATCCTTTAGTTTGTGGATAAACTGGACAGCAGCCTTCAGGTTGGTAATGGCAGCAGTTTCTGCAATTTCAAAAGTAATCAGCGATGGATCAAGGTTTGTACTACGGAACATGTCCCTTATCAAAGGCAACAGAGATGGATCATGAAATGCGTGACCAGACAGGTTTATGGAGAACCGCACTGGATGTTCCTGTTCATGTAATTCAGCAAGTTTCATGATTGCATGATGAACTATCCAGCGATCAACATTGTGAATCAGGCCGAAACGTTCAGCAGCGGGCATGAAGCCGCCGGGCAATATGACCTGACCGTCATCGCATGGCATACGCATCAGCACTTCATAACTATGTATGTCCTCTTCCATCATAGATATGATGGGCTGATACAACAGCAGAAAGCGGTCATTATCTAGCATGTCACGAACCCGTGTGGCCCAGCCCATGTCCTCAGCCATTCCATCTTTATCACGCTCTATCGGATCATACAGATTTACACGGTTACGCCCCTGAGACTTGGCAATATTACATGCCAGGTCTGCATGTGAAAGCGCTTCTTCGGCATTCCCTGTTTCACCATCAACTACTGCTGCACCAATACTACAACTGATATTAAAGGAGTTGTTATTGTCCATGAATTTGTAATTTTCAAGGAGCTTCCGGAACTCATTGGCAACACGAACAACATTGTTATCATCAATGTTATAGAGTAATAGGGTAAATTCATCGCCCCCAAAGCGTGCCAATAAATCACCTTCTCTTACGTGTTCAGTTAACATTTCACTGATTTCTGTTAGCAGGCGGTCACCAGCGGCATGACCCAGTGTATCGTTAATGTATTTAAACTGGTCCAGGTCAACATATAGAATCGCACATGTTGCTGCACTTCGGGTAACACGCGCTATCACACGCTCAAGTTCCTGTTGAAAATACCGGCGGTTATACAGACCGGTAAGTTCATCGTGTTCTGCCTGGTATGTTAACTTTTTCTCATATATCTTTTTCTCGGTAATGTCGCGTGCTGACCCGGTAATACGCAGTATTTTACCTTCATCATCTCTTTGTGCCTTGGCATTAAAGCTTAAATGAACAGGTTCTCCTGCACTATTAGCATGAACGGTTTCGAACTGCAGAAGTTCCTTGCCATTAAGTATTTCTGCGAATGCCCCGCTTTCCTGAGTTGAAAACTCCGGTGTCTGGAAGTCGCTGACCGGACGACCAATCATTTCATCAGGTGAATAGCCATAAATATTGACGGAAGCATTATTCAGATAAGTCCAGTTACCCTCGGTATCCATTGTCCATACAAGGTCGTGCGCTGTTTCCACCAGATCTCTAAAACGCATTTCCGCATTCTTTTGCTTTGCCTTGGCCTTTTTCTTATCGGTAATATCTTCAACAAGATATACAAACATGTGTTTGTTGCTCAGCTTGATTTCACTTATTCCTATCGACGCAGAAATAGTATGGCCGT
>DAOWEP010000126.1 GCA_030638455.1 Gammaproteobacteria bacterium | reverse complement strand
CAAACAGGGCGCGATCTTCCGTGGTCAATACCCCTTTAAGCCTTTTTTTCATGTCCTTTAGTTCTTTCTGGACAGAATTAATCGCTATCTCAAAAGTAGAAATATCCTTCCATGGCTGCTCTGTACGCCTGTTTGGCACAGCGTCAAGATCAGCCGGTGGATAGACGACCACAGCTATACCAATTGCAACACCGGGTGAGCCAGGCACCCCACTTATAAAGCGTTCTTTAGAAGAGTGTTTGATCTGTGAAACACTGACACCATCACTGGCTACTTCAGCATGCACAATCATTCCGGCAAGCTGGGCCGCAAGTGTCACAAGAAACGAAACCTTCTCCTCACTGAAACACTTCTTCCGCTTGTCCTGCACTACTAATACACCCAGCACTTTACGCTGGTGGATAATCGGAACTCCAAGAAAAGCGTTATATATTTCTTCACCCGTTTCTGGCACCCATTTAAACCGGGGATGTTCACGGGCATTGCCAAGGTTTGATGGCTCTGCGCGACTGGCCACCAGCCCCACCAGCCCTTCATTCATCTCCAGTCGTACCGCCCCTGCACTTTCCATTTTCAGTCCATCTGAAACCAGAAGAACATGCTGGCTCCGTTCAAAATCAGTCAAATAAACGGATGCCACATCTGTGCTCATTGCCTTTTTAACCTCACGCACAATGATCAACAGCACCTCATCCAGGTCTCTGGCGTTTGTTACTTGCTGTACTATTCTACGCAGACTATCAAGCATGGTTGCTCACCATCAGACATCAATTCAGGAAAAACTGAAAATAGAGAAAAGCTATATAGAAACACACTATTTTTATCTCATGGCTGTGAGTTAAAAAAAGCCATGATCTTTATTTATCTACGATAACCCCTGGGTCCACGTCTACGTCTATGTTGCGTGGGAGCACCATCAGGAAATAATAAGGGTTTTAATTCCTCCAGGGCCCGTTCATAGACCTTGCGCTTAAACGCGATTACTTCCTTCAGGGGATACCAGTAATCCACCCATTTCCAGGAATCGAATTCAGGACGACTGGATTTATCAAAGCAGATACTTTGGTCATCTGCGGTTAAGCGAAGCAAAAACCACATCTGTTTTTGCCCTATGCATAATGGTAATGATTTATACCGCATCAAATGCTCTGGCAACCGATAATGCAACCAGTCTTTTGTGCAGCCAATTATTTCAACATGTTCAGAATTTAACCCGACCTCCTCGGATAATTCCCGAAACAAGGCCCCTTCCAACGTTTCACTCTCATTAATACCTCCCTGCGGAAACTGCCATGCGTCCTGTCCAATTCGACGCGCCCAGAGAAGCTGACCTTGTTGATTGCTGATAATAATTCCTACATTATGTCTATACCCTTCTGAATCTATCACCTTGAAGCTCTTTTATGCATATGGATTTCCCTATTCTTCCATAATCAGACAATGATTTGTAGCATTGCATATAATTCAGTAATCTGTAACCCCGTTCGTACAATCAAATCAACAAATTTACTCTGGATTTCGTAATATGTCGCTAGCAATCTTTGATCTCGACAATACCCTGTTAAATGGTGACAGTGATTATCTGTGGGGGCAGTTTCTTGTTGAGCAAGGAATTGTCGATGGCGATGATTATGAACAAAAAAACCAGCAATATTACCAGGCCTATCTGGACGGCACCCTGGACATAATGGAATTTCTTCGTTTTTCTTTAAACCCGCTATCCCAGCATGACTCAGAACAGCTAAAAATCTGGCATCAACAATTTATGCAGGAAAAAATCAGGCCCATTATTCTGGAGGCTGGCCGCGCACTACTGGAAAAACACCGCAACCAGAGCGATACCCTGCTTATCATTACCGCTACGAACCTTTTTGTTACCGGCCCAATAGCCCGTGAACTGGGTGTTGACCATATAATTGCAACGGAACCGGAAATGATCGACAACCGCTATACCGGCAATGTATCCGGCATACCCTGCTTTCGTGAAGGCAAAGTACAACGCCTTGAGCTTTGGATAAAAGAACACGGAATGAAAGTTCACAACGTCACTCTTGATGACAGCTGGTTTTACAGCGATTCTCATAATGATATCCCGTTACTCGAAAAAGTAAGCCACCCAGTAGCTACCGACCCGGATGACCAACTGGCAGAACACGCTAAGACATGTGGCTGGCCCATTATCAGTCTACGGTAGTAACGCGATAGCAACGCCCTGACAATATGACTACACGCCCAACCCCTCTGTTACTCGGCCTTACGCTACTTGCTGTTGTAAGTATGTTACTTGCACTGCACAGTGGTAGTGTAGCCATAGAATGGGGACAAATATGGTCAGCCCTTACAAATAGCAGTAGCACAGGAACCGCTCATGAAGTTATCCTGCAATTACGGTTACCACGAGCGGCTACCGCATTTGTAACGGGTGCCATGCTGGCACTTGCCGGTGCATTGATGCAGGTACTACTGAGAAACCCGTTGGCTGACCCCTATATCCTCGGGGTATCCGGAGGAGCCGCCGTTGGTGCACTGACTGCAATGTTATTGGGCGCAGGAACCGTATGGGTTTCAAGTTCTTCCTTTGCAGGGGCAATACTTTCCATAGCACTGGTGTTCGGGCTTGCACGAGGTAGTGGTAGCTGGACCAGTCACCGTTTGTTATTAACCGGTGTTGTCATTGCCTCAGGCTGGGGCGCAATTATCAGTTTTTTGCTGGCCATCAGCCCTGACCAAAATCTTAGAGGGATGCTGTTCTGGTTAATGGGAGACCTGAGCTATAGTCAATCACCCGTCACGGGAAGCATCCTCCTGTTCATTTCATTGTTAGTCTGTCTGCCTTTGGCCAAAGGCCTTAACCTGCTGGCAAGGGGAGAATTACAGGCGGCCGCCCTTGGTATCTCAGTAAAACCGTTACGCCTGGTTATCTACCTGCTTGCCTCCCTGCTTACCGCAACAGCCGTTATGCAGGCCGGCAGCATAGGTTTTATTGGTCTGATCGTACCGCACATGTTGCGATTAATCTCAGGATCTGACCACCGCCTGTTATTGCCTGCTTCAGTCCTGCTTGGCGGGTGTCTATTATTAATGGCAGATACCCTGGCCCGTACATTACTGGCACCGATACAACTTCCTGTCGGCGTACTTACCGCTATTCTCGGCGTACCTGTGTTTTTATACTTGCTTAGAAAGAATGCGAGTTAAGATGACGCTACTTAAAACAGAAAATCTGGGCGTATCGATTGCAGGGAAGATTATTTGCGAAAATCTGAATCTGGAAATAACACCAGGACAATGCTGGGGCATGCTTGGAAAAAATGGCTCAGGAAAAACAACGCTACTTCATACCCTGGCTGGTCTGCGCGAAAAAGATTCTGGATCTATCTATCTTGAAGATCAGCCAATAGATATGTTAAAAAGAAAAGATATTGCCCGCAAACTGGGTATATTATTTCAGGATTCTTCAGACCCGTTTCCATCAACGGTTCTGGAAACCGCCCTGATTGGTCGCCATCCTCATTTATCTACCT
>DAOWEP010000166.1 GCA_030638455.1 Gammaproteobacteria bacterium | reverse complement strand
CACTTCCGTTAGTTACCTCAACACATTTCATCTTTTCCTTGTTCTTATCGGTGCGTTATCAGCTCATATTAGCGTGAACGCATTTAACGAGTATTTCGATTTCAGGAGTGGGCTTGACTTTAATACAGTTAGAACACCTTTCAGTGGCGGTAGTGGATTGTTAATTGCACAACCGGAGGCAGCAGGGAGCGTGTTCATTGTCGCTGTGCTTGCTTTAATAATTTCCCTGTTGATAGGAATATTTTTTACAATTGCTACAGGATGGAAAATTTTACCAATAGGGATACTGGGGTTGCTTCTGGTAGTCGGGTATACCAACTGGGCTACGCGTCATCCATTTATATGTCTTATTGCACCTGGGCTGGCTTTCGGTCCCTTGATGGTTCTGGGCACTCATTTTGTACTTGGCGGCAATCTTTACGGACAAACGTTTTTTATTTCTCTTATCCCGTTTTTTCTGGTTAATAACCTGCTTTTACTGAATCAGTATCCTGATGTAGAGGCAGACCGGCAGGCTGGAAGAAGGCATTTTCCGATTGTGTTCGGAAAAAGGATCAGTAATCGGGTATATGGCCTGTTTTCCTTGTTTGCTAGCTGTGTGTTGGTGTTGTGTGTTTATCTGGGATATTTGCCTGCTGTAAGTCTTATAGGGCTTATATCTATGGGGTTAGCAATACCGGTCTATATGGCAATAATGAAATACGCTGACGACACTGCAAAGTTAATACCCTATTTAGGCATGAACACAATGGTTGTCATTCTTACGCCGATATTGATCAGTGGAACTCTGGTCTTTATCTAAGGAGCCCCTGATTAATTCGTGGATCGTTTGCTGATGGCTAAAATATTCCAGCTCTGCGTTACAAATTTTGGCAATAGTCCCGCTATTATCTGCAATTTGTGCCTTGATCTGGAGTATTTTATCTCACCATCAATTCAACCCAGAATTAATCAGAGGCTCCTTAAATATGGTCCAGCTAACGGAAGCTGTTACGTGGCCAGTAAGGTATAACTCCGCAGATAACATGCAAAATCCTGTAATGATTGGATTCCAGATGCTTCGGCCTCAGCACACCATTGCTGTAATCCTTGTACACGCCTGGCGTGGTTGTTGGATGATTTCAGCCATAGCTCCTTGAGCTGCTGTTTGAACTGGTAAACAGTTTCCAGCGTTTTGCTACTTTGTAAGGCCTCGTTGAGCAGTTTTGTTGCAGGTATATCAAGCTTGATATCTTCCCGGGTCATGAGTTTTCGTGCTTGTGAATAAAGTTTCCGAAGATAGCCGTCAGAACCACGTTGTTCATTGCGCAGTTCCCGTTTGATAACTTTGCGTCCATAGAGTTTCAGTATATGGCAACGATTTCGCACGACCGCTCGCACGGTTTCGATATCAACAAACTGTTTGTTTGCTATTGTTTTTATCCTGGGTGCGATTTTCTTGATGCTTGCCAGCTTTAATGCATCAAGTATCCGGATATAAAACCAGCCCAGATCAAACTCCCACCATTTAGCAGAAAGTTTTGCCGATGAAGCATGTGCATGGTGGTTGTTGTGTAATTCTTCACCGCCAATCAATATACCCCAGGGAATAATATTTCTTGAGGCATCTGGTGTTTCAAAATCACGATAACCCCAATAGTGGCCGATGCCATTTATCACTCCTGCGGCCCAGAAGGGGATCCATAGCATTTGTATTGCAAAAATGGTGATGCCTATTGCACCAAACAGTAACAGATCGATGAAAAACATGAACACTATGCCGCTATTCGAATAGCGACTATATAGATTGCGCTCTAGCCAGTCATCCGGTGTGCCGTTGCCGTACTTGTCAAGTGTTTCCTGTTTCAAAGACTCTGCATGATAAAGTTCTCGTCCTTCAAGCAATACTTTCCTGATTCCAACTATTTGTGGACTATGAGGATCATCCTTTGTTTCGCACTTGGCGTGGTGCTTTCTGTGAATGGCAACCCATTCTTTAGTGACGGTTGCACTGGCCAGCCAAAGCCAGAATCTAAAGAAGTGGCTAACGACAGGATGAAGAGTTAGTGCATTGTGTGCCTGGTGACGGTGCAGAAAAATAGTGACACTAACGATTGTAATGTGCGTTAGCAATAACGTGACGCCAACACATTCCCATACTGAAAGGTCTAGTAACCCATTTATGAGTAGATTCATGTTTTCCTCATATTAATGAACTTTTCACCCCGCGCTATAATGGGGTTTGTATATAATACTCTAGCATAGTATGCAGAGATTTTAGTGTGGTAGCCACTGCTAATAACCAGGATATGCAGAGAATCAGGTATTTGTGCCTCAGTGAATTTACGTGACTTAAGGATTCGATAACCATATCCTTATATAATGCATGCCCATTACGGGATTTCAAGGTTTTGTCGCCAGTTTTTTTAAGCATCCATGTATTGCTTCAAATAATTAATATCATATGCAATTATGAAATCCCATGAAAAATTATCTGCGCAAATATGTAATTTAGAATATGAAACCTGATATAGACTTATTGGTACACTGGACCCCGAATTTTCTTACGTGGTCACCGATGTATGAACCTCTACAGTCACTGTCAGGCATGTTCTCATCATTTCTGGATGGTTGGCCAGGTCTGGATGATTACCAGAAAATACTGGACGCTCAGTCAGAGATGATTTTGACTCATGCAGGTAAAAAGTTAAGGGTCGTAAAACAGGACGATAAGCCGCAGGGTTTCAAGGAACATTATGCACCTCGTATTTACCTGAAAGGTGAAATCCAGACGCGATCAGAAAATTGGCATGATTTTTTTCAATTACTTACCTGGTGTTTGTTTCCAAAATCAAAGGCTGTGATTAACGCAATTCATATTCCCAGGGTAAAGGAAAGGATAGAGAAGGGTGTTGATACAGGTCGTCGTTCACCCGTGGAGAATATGCTGTCATTATTTGATGAGGGTGGAGCAGTAGTCGTGTCTTCTGATGAGTCATTGTTGCAGTTAATACGGGATTTTCAATGGAAGGAACTGTTTTGGAACCATCGGGATGAACTGGCAGAGAAATTACAGTGCATAACCTTTGGACATGCCATTTATGAGAAGGGTTTGATGCCTTACGTTGGTATGACCGCAAATAGTATTCTTCTTGTGGTGGATAAGAGTTTTTTCAGGCAAACACTGGAAGAACGGCTGGACTACATCGATGAGCAATTGGCATTACTTTTTAGTAATGGTACACAATACACAAAGCCAAAAGACCTTTCTCCTTTTCCTGTTCTGGGGCTGCCAGGCTGGGACCCGGATAATGAGTTAGAAGCCTATTATGATAATACGGATTATTTCAGGAGAGGGAGGGGTGGCAACCGATCTTCCTATGGCGCCTGATCCATCTGGTTTTCTGCTAAGAACATGTTAATGGAGTGGCTGTGATTTACAGGTTAGGATACAAAGCATGAGCACGATCAATATAATGGCATTACGTCACTCTGCCTTTTATAGCCCGCTGTTAATGACGATGGCAGGTGGCTATTTGCGGGAAGAAGGACTGGAGTACGAGTATAAAGTTGCAACACCTGATTGCACGGTGCCGGATAGTATCCAGAAGGGCACCTGCCATCTGGCGCAATCGGCCGTTGCAACCAGTTTTGCAGGTCTTGAGAAAGGTGAAGATAATAATATTATTCATTTTGCTCAAATTAATTCACGGGATGGATTTTTCATTGCCGGTCGCGAGCCGGATGATACGTTTAGCTGGGATAAGCTTAGAGGCAAAAAGGTACTGGTAGACCATTTTTTTCAACCATTGGCCATGTTCAAGTACGGCGTGCATAAGCAGGGTGTGGACTATTCCGGTATTGATGTTATTGATGCCGGTAATGTTGATGAAATCGAGAAATCATTTAGAGATGGTGAGGGTGATTATGTCCATCTGCAGGGGCCCGCGCCACAGCAAATGGAGCATGAAGGTATTGGCCATGTGGTGGCAAGGGTTGGTGATGCAGTAGGGCCGGTTGCGTTTAGTAGTTTATGCACCTCACGTGAATGGCTGAAAACAGATATGGCACATGCTTTTATGCGGGCCTATAAAAAGTCACTCGACTATGTGATGAATGCTCCTGTTGATGAAATTGCTGCACAAGAACAGGAGGCAGGTTTTTTCCCGGAAATAGATCGTCAGGTACTCACCGGTACTATCAAGGCGTATCAGCAACTGGGTTGCTGGGGGCCGGATGCCAGCATTTCACAGTCGGCATATGAAAATTTGCTGGATGTATTCCTGTTTAGCGGCACAATCAGTCGACGTTATCCATATGATATGGTTGTCGATTCATCTCTTTCTGGCTAACCTTGTTCAGCTAACAAAAGGATATAAAGCATGCTGTTTGTTTATAGTGGTGAGGTTCATGAGCTTAATGCCATCTTGCTTGAAAAACTTGGCAAGAAACATGTGTTGACCACAATTCCCGCTACACCGAGTGATATGGCATCTGCGAAGCACGTAACCGAGT
>DAOWEP010000020.1 GCA_030638455.1 Gammaproteobacteria bacterium | reverse complement strand
GGGCAATATACGGTCAAGTGATCTAAAAACAGATACACCCTACAATACCTATACACGGCACGGACTGCCGCCAACCCCGATCGCTATGCCGGGAAAGGGTGCGATTCATGCAGTAATGCACCCGTCAGAGGGTAATGAGCTCTATTTTGTAGCTACAGGCGATGGAGGTCATTATTTTTCAGAAACACTGGAACAGCACAACCGTGCTGTGATCAAATACCAGCTTAACGGAAAACCAAAAAAGTTTTCGTCTATACCTGCGCCACGAAAACAATAACAAACAATTTCAACCACAATTAATATTTAGGGAGCCTCTGACTTATTCATGAACTCGTATCTTGTGTCTAAAATATCCAGCCTCTGCGTTCCGAATCTTCGCAATAGCCCGCTATTACGTTCGATTCGCGCCTTGAATCTGAATATTTTAGACTACAATCTACTTCGTCCAGAATAAATCAGAGGTTCCCTAATCAAAAATAATATAATATGAAAGGCATGTTTATCACCGTAGAAGGTTCTGAAGGGGCCGGCAAATCAACCAACCTTGAGTTTATCCAGGAAAGATTACAGGCCGCCGGCAAGGAGCTGGTCATGACCCGTGAACCGGGCGGTACCGAACTGGGTGAGGAAATCCGTGAGCTGCTGTTAGGGCACAAGCATGATGGCATGTCGGACGATTGCGAATTACTTCTGATGTTTGCAGCACGAGCAGAACATTTAAATCGGGTGATTAAACCAGCACTAAATAAAGGCAAGTGGGTAGTGTGCGATCGATTTACAGATGCCACCTATGCCTATCAGGGTGGTGGGCGAGGCATTCCCATGCAGAGAATTGAAGCACTGGAAAACTGGGTCCAGGGAGAGTTGCGACCAGACCTGACACTGTTCCTGGATGTACCCGTAGACATCGGTATGAAGCGCGCAGGCGAACGTAGTGCACCGGACCGGTTTGAGCGCCAGCAAATCGATTTCTTTGAAAGGGTGCGCACATGTTATCTTGAGCGGGCAAGGTCTGATGCGGTACGCTATCGCATCATTGATGCAGGGCAATCACTGGAAGATGTCCAGCGTGACATCGCCAAAGTCCTGACAAAAGTCCTTGAGTAATATATAGCCGTTTAACTATGCGCACAAAATTGTGCCTACAAATAAGATTAGATATTATATCCAATCTGCTGAATTATATCATAAAATGAAAGAAGACATCCTTCCATGGCAAGCATCCAACTGGCAACGGTTACAAAGCCGTCTGGTTGATCACACATTACCGCATGCCTTGCTGCTATCGGGGCCTGTCGGATTGGGTAAATCACTATTTGCCAGGCAGCTCACACAGTCCTTGCTGTGCGAAGACAGAAACGAGGAAACAGGAACCGCCTGTGGCCACTGCAAACCCTGTAATCTGTTTACGGCAGGGACACACCCGGATATTTACTCCATTGGTCTGGAAGAAGACAGCAAATTGATCAAAATTGATCAGATTCGCGCCTTAACGGAAAAGCTGGGTCTTAAAAGCCAGCAGGGTGGCTACCGTGTAATTGTGATCAACCCGGCAGATCGCCTGAATACGGCTGCCGCCAATAGCCTGCTCAAGACACTTGAGGAGCCTGGTGAGAACACGGTATTGATTTTGATTACAGACCGTCCAGGACAGCTGCCGATAACCATCCGCAGCCGCTGCCAGAAAATGAGCTTTACACCTCCATCAAGGCAAATGGCGCTGGAGTGGCTTCACACTAAGCTTAAAGAAAATGAGCTGGAAAACGAGACTGGTCAGCCAGACGCGGCATTATTGCTGGCTATGGCCGGGGGAGCACCGCTAAAAGTACTCGAAATTAACGACAGTAAGTATCTGGAGGGACGTAGAGAGCTGCTGGGCGAGTTTCTGGCCCTGCATCAGGGGAAAATGGATCCAGTCACCATGGCGGGGAAATGGCACAAAAATAGCCTGGAAAGCTGTCTGGAGTGGTTTACAGGCTGGATAAGTGACATCGTGCAGCTAAAATTCACGCAGAATCCTCCTAACCTAAGAAATCCAGATTTACTATCTACTTTTCAAACACTTGCAGATCATCTTAATATAATATGGTTATACCAGTTTCAGGATAAATTAAAGCAAGCGGGGTATCTGGCCGAAACAACGGTGAACAGGCAATTATTGCTGGAAGACCTGTTGATCACATGGGCAGGCTCCGGCCGTTCACATCGTAAGGCCGGTTAACGGTAACCCATGGAACTAATTAGATGTAACTAGCACTAGAAAGCAGAACTTAACACCAGCAAGAGTACATACATTATGGCAGGCATTCCGGGAAGACAGGGCATCTTATCACTCACCATCAAGGACAAGAGTGCGCTGTATGCAGCCTATATGCCATTTGTAAAAAATGGCGGCCTGTTTATCCCAACCAACAAGACCTACAAGCTGAGGGATGAAGTCTTTATGTTGCTAACTCTCATGGATGAATCCGAAAAGATTCCAGTAGCGGGTTCTATTGTCTGGATTACCCCAAAGGGGGCGCAGGGTAATCGCGCTGCCGGTATTGGTGTGGTCTTCAGTGAGCAGGACAACGGTGCTGCACGTAACAAGATCGAAACCTATCTGGCGGGTGCACTCAAGGCAGATCGTCCTACCCATACCATGTAATTCAGTATTATTTAGTAACCAGCTTTACCCGTTACACACTTCTTCACTTTCTTTCTTAAGTTCAATCCAGAACCAATACTAGCAGTATGCTGGTGTTTGCTGCATAATTTCGCGCCATGAACCAACTACCTCATATTATTGATTCCCACTGCCATCTGGACAGGCTTAACCTCTCAACCCATGGGGAAAGCCTGGATGCAGCACTGGATGCGGCAAGGCAAAACGGCGTCAGTCACTTTCTGTGTGTCTCGATAGACCTTGAAAATTACCCGGCCATGCTGGATCTCGTAAAGGATTATCCAGATGTCTCCGTCTCGGTAGGCGTGCACCCAAATGAACGGGACTGCGAAGAGCCAACTGCTGAACAATTGCTGGAACTGGCAAAACATAAAAAAGTCATTGCCATCGGTGAAACCGGGCTGGATTACTTTCGGGTAAAAAAAGCCGATACTGACTGGCAACGCGACCGGTTCAGGACACATATACAGGCTGCCAAAAGCTGTGGGAAACCGTTGATCATACACAATCGTGAAGCCGGGGAAGATACACTTCGTATCCTAAGAGAGGAGGGTGCGGATGCCGTCGGTGGTGTAATGCACTGCTTTGTAGAGGATTGGGAGACGGCACAAAAATCAATCGACATGAATTTCTACATCTCATTTTCCGGTATTGTTACCTTCAAGAATGCCACTGAACTTAAAGAAGTAGCGAAGCAGGTTTCATTGGATAGAATGTTGATCGAGACTGATTCGCCATACCTTGCGCCCATGCCCTACCGGGGAAAGCCCAATGAGCCCGCCTATGTGCGTTACGTGGCAGAACACATCGCCGAGCTACGGGGCATCTCTGTAGAGGAAGTGGCTGAGGCCACGACGAGGAATTTCTTTACACTGTTTAACTCTGCCAGGGACAATACCACAAGCAATGCTACAAACTAGATAGCATCAATTACAACACGCCTAATAATCTGCTGCTAGACACTAATCTTATGAAAAGAATTAATTTTACATTTAAGGCAATTATAGTTTCAGTCATGTACTGGCTGATGGATTCTTCGTTCCATAGATTTATTTATGGAGAGGATGATTTTGAATTTATTCCGTCAGAAGTAGATGAATTATGGATGAGAACAGTCATCATTGTATTACTTGTGTGCTTCGGCATATATGCAGACCATCATACAAAATCCATGCTTAAAAAAGAAAAGGAAAAACGTATTGTTTTTAACGCCACAGTAAGCTCCACACAACACATTCTCAATAATTTATTGAACCAGATGGTTTATTTTAAAATGAAGGCAGAAAAATCTAATCTTTTTGATAATGAGACTATTGAGCTATACGAACAGTCAATGAAAGAAGGGAAAGAATTGGTTGAAAAATTAAGCTCTGTAAAGGAATTAACAGAAGAAAAGATCAAAAAATCAGTTTATCCAGAATAATAAAAAATAGATATTGCCTTTATTCAAAAGGTTCCTCAGCCTCTAACTGAAGAATTTCACTGATACGCCGCTTATTGGCAGCTTCTTTCTGCTGGGCTTCAAGTGCTATAACACGTTCTATTGAGGCCTGTTTTTTCTGTTCCAATTCCAGCTCCTGTTCATGATATTTTTTCAGGGCTTGTTCTTCTGCCGCTTTCTTACGGGCGGCTTCCTCCAGGGCATTCTTTCTTGCCGCTTCCTGAGCTACTTTTTTCTGTCGTTTAGACTCAGCCTCTTCACGTTCTGCTTTCAAGGCCAGGGCTGTGGCACGTTCGCGTTCCAGCCTGGCCTTTAATGCTGCCTTTTTACGTGCGTCTTCTTTCTGCCTGACCTTGAGTGCAGCCTCACGGGCCTTTTCTTCAGCGCGTTTGGTGGCAAGTTCAGCAGCCTTTCTTTGCTGTTCTTCCTGTGCTGCCTTTTGTGTTGCAACACGGTCTTCTTCACGTACCTTTAGTTCTTCTTTACGTTTCAG
>DAOWEP010000139.1 GCA_030638455.1 Gammaproteobacteria bacterium | reverse complement strand
GGCTGGCCCTCAATTGCTAGAGCCAATCATGAAGGTAGACGTATTTACACCGGAGGATCACGTAGGTGATGTAATTGGCGACCTGAATCGCCGTCGTGGCATGATCAAGTCACAGGAAGCGGGTCCGACAACTGTTCGTATCAAGGCGGACGTGGCGCTAAGTGAAATGTTTGGTTACATCGGTGATCTGCGTACCATGACCTCGGGTCGTGGCCAGTTCTCTATGGAGTTCTCACACTACGCACCTTGTCCGAAGAATGTTGCTGAGGACGTGATCAAAGAAGTTAAAGAACGCGAAGCGGCTAAATAAGCCTTTATTTCTTATTAGTGGATGTCTGAACGGAAAATGGAGTTTCCGTTCAGACACTAACACATATCTACGGGTTTCCTGTCTTCAGGTGCCTTTCTCTAAAAATCATCTGCTGTAAATGTTTTTCCCGTAATGCCTTTACTGTCTGGCCCTGCCAGATATAGAAAGCCCGGCATAACACTTTCGGGGGTTGGGATATCTTCCGGTTTTTCACCCGGATAGATATTGGCACGTAGTTTTGTGCGAAGGGGGCCGGGGTCAAGGCAATTTACTCGTACTGTCGTGTTTTCTTCTAGCTCGTCTGCCAGAATTTTCATAAAGCCTTCCAGGGCAACTTTGGATACCCCGTATGCGCCCCAGTAGGCACGCGTTTTATTGTCGCCTACAAAGGTCACCGCTGCATCCGGTGAGGTCTTGAGTAGCTCAAGACATGCCTGCGTTAACAGAAAAGGTGCATTCAGGTTAATCTGCATTAATTTATACCACGTCTCTGCGTCATAGGACTGTACAGGGGTGATGGCGCCAGCCTGCGCAGCATTGTGTATCAGGCCATCGAGTCGACCAAATTCCTTTTCAATGGTGGCTGCGAGGTCTTCATAGTCTTTTGCCGTGGCACCTTCCAGATTCATCGGGTAGATGGCGGGTTGTGGATGGCCTGCTTTTTCTATCTCATCATAAACTGCTTCCAGTTTTTTGATCGTACGACCCAGCAAAATTACCGTAGCGCCATATCCGGCGAATGTTTTTGCCATACATCGGCCCAATCCATCTCCTGCACCGGTAATGAGTATGACCCTGTTATCAAGTATGTCGGCTGATGGTGTGTAGTCACGCATTTGATCTTTCCTCGTTAATAGATTTAATGCCCTCAATAGATTGAATGACAGCGCGTGCACATTCTAACCCACTACGGATACCGCCTTCGAGTGTTGCAGGCAATCCGGTGTTGGTGTAGTCACCAGCCAGCCAGCAGCCCATTACTGGAGTTTTGTGGTCTGGCCTGTGCTTGCTTACCCCGGTGTGGCAGTTAAATGTAGCCCTTTTTTCACGTATTACCATGGTATCGAGTGGCTTGGGCCAGTCTGGCCTGAGAATGGCGAGCTCGTCGATCACTGTTTGTATAAGCGTCTGGTTATCCATGTTTATATGGCCTCCTTCCGCACTGATGATGACCGCCATGAGGCCATTTTGTCCGCATATTCTTCTATCAAATATCCATTGTGAGATGCCGTCCTGTACGCCTGTCATCATCAGTTTCATTTTAATCTGTCGTGGATATTGAAGATAAATTGTGCAAATGGGTTGTGTTGAAAATTGTTGCAGCTTATCAGATGCAGTATTGCACGAAATATGTGGTTTTAGCAGTGTGTGAGCTGCATATTGTGGTAAGGCAAGGATGATATGGTCAGCTGCCATTTTACGATCAGAGATCGATAACCCGGTAACAGCGTTGTCCTGAATATGAATGTCCGTAACGCGTTGGCCAAGTTCTATATGACCGCCATTTCGCTCAATAAAATCGAAGGCCGGGTTGGGCAGGACGTCACCCAGGCTTACTTTTGGGATTAAAGTATCGGAATGTTTTCGTTTTTCGCTGAAACTTTCCTGTAATACATGGATAAATATCTGGGCCGATGCCTTTTCTAAAGGTGTGTTAAGTGTGGCTATGCAAAGCGGTGCCCACAGGCAATTTATTAAATGTTCTGTTTGCGCTTCAGAGTGTAGTAAATCAGATACGCTGACATCTTTGTCCAGTATAAAATTCCTGCGTTGCATGTTATTCATAAAACGAATGGCCAGCCATTTTTCACTGGCCTTCAGGCCACTGCAGGTAAGCAGTGCGGTAAGCAGATGCAGGGGTGCCGGTATCCTGTGTGTACGTAGTTCAAAAGACTTCCTTGTTTTCAGAGACCTGAGAAATAGCCGTAAAGGTTTTCTAATGAATAGGTCGGATTCCTTGAGCTTCATTAGTTTGGTCAAATATAGCATGCTGCTATATGCGCCTATCATGATGTGTGGTCCATTATCTACCTGATGATCATTAAAACGCACGCATCGTGCGCGTCCACCAAGTTGTTTGGCAGACTCCAGTAGTGTGACAGGGATTTTATGGTGGGCCAGTTCTATAGCAGCGGCTAGTCCGGACCATCCTCCGCCTGCAATTATTACTGGGGTTGGTTTTTTACTGGATGTATCAGGAGGCATGTAGGTAGGGATGATTATTGAGCATGGATGGTTTGTTGTTTCTTTTTATTGTATCGCTTTTCACGTCTGGCTGTTTTCCATGCAATCCATAGTTTTCTGACAGGGGTAAGCCGTATGCGATGCTCCAGTACACGGCAGCCATCATTCTCAATTTCATCCAGTAATTTAAGATAGATTTCTGCCATGATAATACCGCACCGTTGTTTGTAACGATCACTATCAGGCAGGTACTCAAATGCCTTCTGGTAGTATCCGCGTGCGCGTTCTATCTGGAAGCGTAATAGGTCCTGGAGTTGTTTATTGGTTGCCGGATTCTTTAAGTCATGGATGTTCACTCCAAAAGTGTTCATGTCGTCTTCGGGCATATAAACTCGGCCACGCATCATGTCTTCACGAATATCTCGCAGAATGTTAGTTAACTGAAAAGCCATGCCCAAATTGTGAGCATACTTGATTGTATTTCTGTCCTCATAACCAAAAATCTCTACCGATAATAGCCCAACAACACTGGCAACCCGGTAACAGTACAGGGAAAGGTCCTTGAATGTCGGGTAGCAGGATATGGTTAAATCCATTTCCATGCCATCAATAATCTCCTGAAAGTATTCCTGGGGAAGATTGAACGTTTGAATATGTGGCTCCAGTGCCTGTGTTACGGGGTGTTGTGGTTGTCCGTTAAACAGGTTGTTAATTTCATTGCGCCACCACGCCAGTTTATTGATGGCTATTTCTGGTTCGTTGCATTCATCGACGACGTCATCTACCTCTCTACAGAATGCATATAAAGCTGTTATCGCCATGCGTTGTTCAGGAGGGAGAAACAGAAAGCTATAGTAAAAACTGGAGCCACTTTTGGCGGTCTTGTTCTGGCAATATTCTTCGGGGGTCATTTGCTTTTGATTGTAGAATCAGGGTTGTAAAATCAGGATTGTAGAATCAGGCGGTAGCTTTAGTAACAGGTTGTTGATTATTGAGTATTACATGCGAAATGATCCATATCCAGTCGAGTTTGTTCAGACGCGGTCTGGTGTACACATCTTCCCTGTTTTTTTCTAGTTTTTGTAGTATGCGCAATCCACCAAGGGTAATTGTACGTAATTCCAGGCCGATTCTGCCTTTTAGTATTTTCCCTAGCGGCATTCCGGACCGCAACATTGTCTCAGCTCGGTGTATCTGGCTGTCGATAAGGTTACGCATCTCATGACTGTTCCTGGAATTCTTTATATCTTCTTCAGTGATGCCGTATTGTTCCATTTCATCCAGCGGAAGATAGATCCTGTTGTTTTCATGGTAGTCCTGCATAATGTCCTGCAAGAAGTTGATTAGTTGTAAGGCGCTGCATACTGCATCTGAGTATGCAAGGTTTTCGATTGTTGCCTGTTGGTAAAGATGCAGTAAAAGTCGGCCAACCGGATTTGCAGAATAACGACAATAGTTTTTGATTTCACTAAAGTTCTTGTAGCGCTTGATAGTGATATCCATTTTGAATGCAGTAAGCAGATCCAGAAAGGGTTCGCGGGGCAGCTTATGATTTTTGATCACATCTGCGATAGCTATATATAATGTTTCTTTTGGGGCTTCGCCCGAATAGATCGAGTGTATGTTATCTCCCATTTGGTCAAGGAGATTAATACGGTCTGCATCATTCATATCTCCCTCGTCTGCATAATCATCTGCTGTCCTTGCATAGGCATAGATAACACTTACAGGTTTGCGGATATGTTCTGGTAACAACCTGGAGGCGACCGGGAAGTTTTCATAATGGGTTTTCGCCATATTCAGGCAATACTGGTATGCCTGTTCAACATTCTGGGTGTTCATAGATTATTTCGGGGGAGTTTGTTCGGTTTCTATTTTACGAACAGATTTATCAAGTGGTTCAAGGTGTCCTATTGATTTACGTGACTGAATGCCAAGTTCTTCGAATCTTCTTGCGCTGGGCATAATCTGTCGTTCAAATGAACCTACTGCCTTGTTGTAGTGCTCCATACTGTTGTCCAGGCTTTTGCCTACTTTCGCAAGGTGTTCTGTAAAAGTGGCCATGCGGGTATACAGTTCAATACCAAGGTCTCGAATTTTGTCTGCATTTTCTGCAAGTGTTTCCTGTCTCCAGCCATAGGCCACTGCGCGTAACAACGCAACAAAACTGGTGGGTGTGGCCAGAATTACCTTTTGCTGAAGCGCATCCTCGAGCAGTCCTCGGTCTCTTTCCAGTGCAGCAGAAAGGAATTGATCGCCGGGGATAAATAGTACAACAAAATCAGGAGCGTTCTTGAACTGGCTCCAGTAGGCTTTTGCTGAAAGTTCTTTAATACGTTCCCGTACATTGCGCGCATGGCGCTCCAGTTCCTTGTCGCGAGTTGTGTCATCACTGGCTTCAACAGCATTCAGGTAAGCATCCAGTGGTGTTTTAACGTCAACGATAATTTCTCGTCCGTCCGGCATACGTACAATCATATCCGGGCGCATGCCACCTGTTTCCGTTTGTGTATGTTCCTGTTCGTAGAAATCACAATGTTCAACCATGCCGGCCAGTTCAGCCAGGCGTTTGAGTGTTAATTCACCCCATTGGCCACGAACTTCAGGGCGACGCAATGCCTGGACCAGGTTTCTTGTTTCACCATGTAATAACTGTTGTGTCTGGGCCATGGTTTCCAGGTGTTGTGTCAGGGTGCCATAGGCCTCCTTGCGATCCTTCTCTACCTGGTGTATCTGTTTTTCCGTTTTTTCCAATGCCTCTCGGATCGGTTTTATCATGTTTTCGACCGATTTTTCCCGTTGTTCAAGGTCTCCCTGTGCCTTGATCTGAAATTGTTTCAGGTTTTCCTGTGCCAGCTTCAGGAAGGTTTCATTGTTATGTTTTAATGCTTCATTGGATAGTGAATGAAATGCACTGGAAAGTTCTTCACGGGCCTTTTCTTGTGATGAAAGCTGCAAGGCAAGTTTCTCTTCAGATGCTTGTCTTTCAAGTTCCAGGGTTGTTTTTAACTCGGTATTTTTTTCTTTTAGGCTATGAATATTTTTTTGTGCTCGCAGGTGTCCAATGGCCCAACCAAGGATCAGGGCTAGTGGGGTAATGATAAATAGCAAGATATAGCTAGTTTCTGACATTATTTAATAACCTGATTTTTGCCTTATCCTGACCGGTCAACCCAGTCAAGAACCTCATTAGGGTGTGATATGGCGCTATCTGCTCCCCATTCCAGTGGTTTATCATGCTCGGCAATGTACCCGTACAAGGCAACCAGTGTTTTCATGTTTGCATTTTTCCCGGCTTCAATATCCCGTTGTGCATCACCTACATACAGACATTGGCTTGCCTCGCTGCCAGCAAGTTGACAGGCATGTAGCATGGGCGCTGGGTCGGGTTTACGTTGTGGTGTACTGTCACCGCTTACAATGCAAGCCGGTCGATCAATCAGTCCAAGTTCTTCCAGTAATGGTTCTGTAAGAAATCCTGGTTTGTTGGTAACGATACCCCAGTTCATATCGCGTTGCTCAATTTCGCAAAGCAGTTCTGCCATACCCGGGAATAGACGGGTTTCACGGGAAAGGTTGTTTCGGTAGATATCCAGTAACTGTTGTCGATATACTTCAAACATTTCATCGTCCGGTTCTATTCCAAAACCTGTTCGTATCAATGCAATAGTACCATGGGATGCGGCAGGGCGTATGTTTGTGAATGGTAAGGGGTTGCAATCATTTTTCTCAAGCACCTGGTTCAGCGCATAGGCAAGATCAGGTGCGGTGTCCAGAAGTGTTCCATCCAGATCAAAGAGGATAGTGCGTATTTTGGTTGGTGATCTGGAAGGTGCCGGGTTTGTCATTTGCCTTGATGTTTTTTGTTGTGAACTGTCTTTTACGAGCTGTCTGTTACGAACTATCTGCTATGAGCTACGCTGAGCATGTACAATATAGTTAACGTCAGTATCCTCACTTATGCGGTAGGTTCGTGTGAATGGATTATATGTCATGCCTACAATTTCATTAAATGACAGCCCCGCCTTTCTGGACCATGCCTCCAGTTCCGATGGCCGGATAAATTTCTGGTAATCATGCGTACCTTTGGGTAAGAGATTTAACAGATATTCAGCACCAAGAACTGCAAGCAGGTAGGATTTTGGATTTCTGTTTAGCGTGGAAAAAAATACATGTCCACCTGGTTTAATGAGCTGACTGCAAGCCTGAACAATAGAGGAAGGATCAGGCACATGCTCGAGCATTTCCATGCAGGTTATAATATCAAATGAGCCGGCCTGTTCCTTAGCCATGTCTTCTGCGGTAATTTGTCGGTAATCAACATCTGCACCTGATTCATGCAAATGCATGCGTGCTACCGACAGTGGTGTACTACCCATATCAATGCCGGTGACTTGTGCTCCTCGCAGAGCCATGCTTTCGGCCAATATTCCACCGCCACACCCGACATCCAGTACCTTTTTATCAACCAGTTCCGCACAGTTATCAATGTAATCCAGTCGAAGTGGGTTAATGTCATGCAGGGGTTTGAATTCACTTCCAGGGTCCCACCATCTTGATGCGAGTTCCTCGAATTTGGCTATTTCCTGCGGGTCAACATTTTGTGTTTGAGCTGTCATTGTCAAAATAGGGATAGGGTAATGCTTGTTATGTTATGAGTCGGAACTCATGATTCTATCACGCCAGCGCCGGGTTTTCTCCAGAATATCCTGTTCATCCATTGTGGTGAGACGACGTTGGTTAAGAACATGCTTTCCATTAATCCAGACATCCGTCACCTGATTTCTGCCAGTTGCATAAACCAGTTGAGAGACTGGATGGTAGAGGGGCTGTGATTCCAGTCCATTTAATTTAATAGCCGTTATATCTGCCGCTTTTCCAGGCTTCAGACTGCCTGTTTCATCATCTATTGCCAGTGCGCGGGCACCGTTAAGGGTGGCCATGCGAAGTGCCTGCTCAGCAGGTATAGCTGCGGCATCTTCGGCGACGGCCTTGGCCAGCATTGCGGCAGTACGCATCTCACCCAGAATATCCAGATCATTGTTACTGGCGGCACCATCTGTGCCAAGACTTACGTTGATGCCTTTTTGAGTCAGTTTATCAACCGGGCAAAAACCACTGGCGAGTTTAAGATTGGATTCGGGGCAGTGGAGTACCTGCACACCATTTTCTGCTACCAGGGAGATTTCATCTTCTGTTAATTGGGTCATATGAACGGCCAGCAGTGAAGGGGATAGCAGGCCTAATTTATCGAGTCTTTCAATTGGTCGTATCCCATATTCCTTTATGCTTTGTTCAATCTCATCCTTTGTTTCATGTAAATGTATATGTATCGGGATCGGATCCTGCAATTCATCTGCATAGGTGCGGATGCGATTAAATGTTTCGTCTGATACCGTATACGGTGCATGGGGTGCAAATGCTGTTCGTATTAACGGATCGTGTTGAACCTCGTCATGTAGCGCTAGTCCCTTGTTGAGATATTCGTCCGCGTTGCCAGCCCATGCGCTCGGGAATTCGATCACGATCAGACCCACCGTTGCTCGCATTCCACAGCTTGAAGCAACCCGGGCAGTGATTTCCGGGAAGAAGTACATGTCGTTAAAATGAGTGACCCCGGCTCTCAGCATTTCTGCAATGGCCAGTTGACTTCCATCATGAACAAATTCTTCATTGACCCACTTCTGTTCGGCAGGCCAGATATGCTGGTTTAGCCATTCCATTAGATGAAGATCATCTGCCAGTCCGCGGAACAGGGACATAGGGCTATGTGTATGGGTGTTGATCAGGCCGGGAATCAGGACATGTTCATCCAGTTGATCGTTTATGGTAGCGCTATATTTTGTTTTGGCGCTTTCCTGGGGGAGGATTTCCAGGATACGTCCTTCCTGGATGGCAATTGCATGATGCTCAAGTAAAGTATTTTCCGGTTCAACCGGAATAATCCATCTTGCCTGTATCAGGTGGTCAATTTCTTGCATGGTTTCAGGTCGGGTCACTTCAAAAAGTCGAATCTTGTTTTTTACTAAATCTGGTTATATCAACCATGTATATTACTATACGGTGCTGCTTCTATAGAGTAAAATTTCAATCTATAACAAGCGCATAGTTTTGAATATACATTTGTATTTTGTTGCTACTCTGAATACATGTAGCTAGTATAAGGTTATTAGCACAATAGTTTGAGGGGATTAGGGTGCGGATTGTTTTACTTGAGGATGAACAGGATCAGGCTGACCTGGTAAAGCTTTGGCTGGAAGAGTCGGGTCATGTCGTTCAGCATTTCACCTCCGCAAAGGCTTTACTCAAGGAGATAACCAGGGATAGTTATGATTTGGTTATTCTGGATTGGGTGCTACCGGAAATGAGCGGGATAGAGGTATTGCGTTGGTTGCGCAAGAATCTGGATTGGCATATACCTATCCTGTTTACTACCGGGCGGGAATCAGAAGAAGATATTGTCTATGCGCTGGAAAGTGGTGCGGATGATTATATGGTCAAGCCACTCAGGATGATGGAAATGATGGCACGGATCAAGGTTCTGGGTAAGCGTTCAGGAGGGTACAATACAGGTAAGGAAAAATTTGAAGCGCTACCCTATGTGCTGGATCCGGTTCAGCAGACTATTTCGAGGAATGGAGATCTGGTTGAAATGACAAATAAGGAGTTTGACCTGGCCTTGTTTTTGTTCAGGAATACAGGGAGGATCCTTTCACGTGGACATATTCTGGAAGCCGTATGGGGTAGAAGTCCTGATATTAATACCAGAACAGTGGACACCCATATCAGTCGGCTAAGGAACAAATTACAGTTCAATCAGGAGGAAGGCTGGCGTTTGAGTGCTGTTTATCAACATGGATATCGTCTGGAAAACCTGAACCAGACTGTTCATTAATCCTGACTTCATATTCGTTTCAGCGTAATTTCTTGTAGCACTCAAGATTAGAGTAGGTAAATCATCCTGCAGTATACTCATGGTTTGAAATAATATTTCACGGATGTAATTAATTCTCGGGAAGTACTTATGAAAAAGTTTTTTGAACAATCACCCGCCATCCGATGGAAGGATGACAGACTTGAATTACTGGATCAGAGAATCCTGCCTGCACGACACGAGTTTCTGCCTCTGGATGATGTTGAATCAGTAGCTGACGCAATAAAGGATATGGTAGTACGAGGCGCCCCGGCCATTGGAATAACGGCTGCCTATGGTGTGGTATTGGCGGCCAGAAAAAGGTATGCAGAATCCCCTGAAAACTGGACGCAGTTGATTAACAATGATCTTGAGTGTCTGGCGGCATCCAGACCCACAGCGGTTAACCTGTTTTGGGCAATTGAAAACATGCGCAAGGCTATAGACGGATACCAGGGCGGTGACCCGGTTCCAGCATTGTTAGAGCTGGCCATGAAAATTCACGAGGACGACATTCAGGCAAATCGCACAATGGGGGAATATGGTGCTGATCTGATAGTGCAACATTGCAGGGATCGTGGCATAGAGCGCTGTAGTGTGCTGACCCATTGTAATGCAGGCGCACTGGCGACAGGAGGTTACGGTACGGCCCTGGGCGTAATTCGTAGCGCATATGCAAGGGGTATAATTGACCATGTATATGCAGATGAAACCAGACCCTGGTTACAGGGCGCCCGCCTGACAGCCTGGGAATTGTTGCAGGATGATATTCCGGTAACACTGTTGGCGGATGGTGCTTGTGCACACTTGATGAAGCAGCAGAAAATTGACTGGGTGATTGTAGGGTCTGACCGTATTGCCGGTAACGGGGATGTTGCCAACAAGATTGGCACCTATACTACCGCAGTTGCAGCGCATCACCATGATGTACAGTTTATGGTAGTTGCCCCAACCTCAACGATCGATATGTCATTGATGGATGGAGATGATATTCCAATTGAATCTAGGCAGTCGGATGAAATCCTGTATGTTTCTGGTTATCGTGTGGCCGCTGATGGGGCAGAGGCATGGAACCCGGTGTTTGATGTAACACCAGCAAAACTGGTTAGCGCTATCGTGACCGAGAACGGGGTCGTTCAGGCACCAGACGCAGAAAAAATGGCTAATCTGATGTGTTAACCAATCCCCTTTAATCCTGATTGCCCCGCCTATAGAGATTACCCTTTAAGTCACCGGTCATTTTTGCCCTGCAGGAGCATGGCAATAGTTGATCGATTTTAAGTCGATTTGCCATCAGACGGCCTCAGAACGGTTCTGACGCGTTTTTTATTCGTGATACGTGGATTCCTATGGTATGATTAGCCGGATAAATAATTCATCAATCACACTTAAAAATTTCAGTCATTTGAGCTCAGAATTTTCAGGTTTACCGAAAATGGGTTTACCGAGATCATGACTGAATTAAATAAAAAGAGATCATTAATCCATGGCTGATTTTGCCAAAGAAGTCCTTTCAGTAAACCTCGAAGATGAAATGGAGAAATCCTACCTCGATTATGCAATGAGCGTAATCGTAGGACGTGCCTTGCCGGATGTCCGAGATGGATTGAAGCCGGTACATCGTCGTGTGCTCTATGCGATGAATGTTTTAGGTAATGACTGGAACAAGGCCTATAAAAAATCTGCAAGGGTAGTTGGTGATGTAATCGGTAAGTACCACCCACATGGTGATACCGCAGTATATGACACCATCGTCCGTATGGCTCAACCATTTTCCTTGCGTTACATGCTGGTAGACGGGCAGGGTAACTTTGGTTCCGTCGATGGCGACTCACCTGCGGCAATGCGTTACACAGAAGTACGCATGTCAAAGATTGCCCATGAGTTGTTGTCGGATCTGGACAAGGAAACTGTCGACTTTATCGCTAACTATGATGAATCCGAGAAAGAACCGGTGGTTATGCCATCTCGAATTCCAAACCTGTTGGTAAATGGGTCAACAGGGATAGCGGTTGGCATGGCGACCAATATTCCGCCTCAGAACCTTACAGAAGTGATTAGTGCATGCCTGGCACTACTTGATAATGAAGATATAACCATCCCTGATCTAATGGAGCTAATACCGGGCCCTGATTTTCCTACTGCTGCGATTATTAACGGGTCTCGTGGAATACGTGAGGCTTACCATACCGGTAGAGGAAAGATCTATGTGCGCGCCCGCGTGGAAATTGAAGAACATAAAAATGGCAGGGAGCGTATTGTAGTTGTCGAGTTGCCGTATCAGGTAAACAAGGCACGGCTTATGGAAAAGATTGCTGAGTTGGTCAAGGACAAGCGCATAGAAGGTATTTCAGAGTTAAGGGATGAATCTGACAAGGATGGCATGCGCATGGTCATTGAGTTGAAGCGTGGTGAAGTAGCGGATGTACTGTTAAATAATCTGTATAAACAAACCCAGATGCAATCTGTATTTGGAATCAATATGGTTGCGTTGGTAGATGGACAACCAAGACTGCTAAACCTGAAGCAAATACTTGAGGCCTTTCTTCGGCATCGTCGTGAAGTAGTTACTCGGCGTACCATGTTTGATTTACGCAAGGCGCGTGACCGGGCGCATGTATTGGAAGGTCTTGCCATTTCATTATCCAATATTGATGAAGTGATCGCCTTGATAAAGGCTTCAGCCGGACCGGCAGAAGCTAAAGCCGGATTAATGGGGCAAGTCTGGAAGCCCGGTATTGTTTCAGAAATGCTGGAAAGAGCAGGGGCAGACACCTCTCGTCCGGAAACGCTTGCGCGTGAGTTTGGCCTGAGCAAAGATGGATACAAGTTGTCTGAGGCGCAGGCACAGGCAATTCTGGAGTTGCGCCTGCAACGCTTGACGGGGCTAGAGCAAGATAAAATAGTAAATGAATACAAAGAGATACTAAATAAAATTGATGATTTACTTGATATACTTTCCAGTCCTGATCGCTTAAAGAAAGTCATTCATGATGAATTGTCGGAGATACGTGAACAGTATGGTGATGAACGCCGGACTGAAATTATTACCACCCAGCAAGATCTTAGTCTAGAAGATCTGATTACACCGGAAGATGTGGTGGTTACCCTGTCTCATGCAGGGTATGCGAAGGCGCAGCCTATATCTGGTTATTCAGCACAAAGACGTGGTGGAAAAGGTAAAACGGCGGCAAGGGTAAAAGAAGAAGATTTTATCGACAAGCTGTTTATAGCCAATACACATGACACATTGTTGTGTTTTTCCAGTCATGGTAAGGCCTATTGGTTGAAGGTTTATGAGCTGCCGCAGGCAAGCCGTACTGCACGAGGCAAACCGATCGTTAATCTGTTGCCTCTGGATCCAGATGAGCGAATTACGGCGGTACTGCCAGTTAAGGAGTTTACTGAAGATCAGTATGTGTTTATGGCCACATCCAACGGTACAGTCAAGAAAACACCGCTTTCACATTTTTCAAGGCCACGATCCAGTGGGATTATTGCAGTTGAATTGCGCGCTGATGATCATCTTGTTGATGTTGCAATTACGGATGGTACACGTGATGTCATGCTATTTAGTGATGCAGGTAAGGCCATCCGCTTTAATGAGGCTGGTGTGCGTCCAATGGGTCGCACGGCATGTGGGGTGCGTGGTATTCGTATCAAGCCTGGTCAGAAATTAATTGCCCTTATTATTGTTGAAGAAGGCGAAGTGCTTACAGTGACCGAGAATGGTTATGGGAAGCGTACTCTTCTTGAAGATTATCCGGCTCATAGTCGTGGTGGTCAGGGGGTGATCTCAATACAGCTTTCTGAGCGAAATGGGGACGTGGTAAGCGCTACACAGGTGAATGAAGATAATGAAATTATGCTGATCAGTAATGCGGGAACACTGATTCGTACTCGCGTAAATGAAATATCAAAAATGGGAAGAAATACCCAGGGTGTGCGCCTGGTCAGGTTGGGGGAAGATGAGAAAATGGTCGGGGTTGACCAGATAGAGAGCCTGGAAGAAGAAAGCAGTGAGCTCGAAGAAGAACTGGAAACAGCCGAATAATCATTCTATTTGCTATATCCTGTTTGCCAAAGCATAAAGCCTTTTTGACGTCACACTTAAGCCTGATTCCAAGGCCAATAGTTTTTTAACCTGATTTTATCGTAAATTAAATTATTAGTATTTAGGGAGATGAGTTAGATGGCTCGGGTATATAATTTCAGTGCTGGACCAGCAACATTACCGATTGAAGTTCTGAAACAGGCAAAGGAAGAAATGCTGGACTGGGGTGGCAGTGGTATGTCGATCATGGAAATGAGTCACCGCAGCAAAGAATACATGTCGGTTTATGAGAAGGCCGAATCTACGTTGCGTGACATTATGAGTATTCCTGAGCGTTATAAAGTTCTGTTTCTTCAGGGAGGCGCCAGCTCACAATTTGCTATGGTACCTATGAATTTGTTGCGCGGCAGGGAAACGGCTGATTATATAGATACAGGTACATGGTCTAAAAAGGCAATTGCAGAAGCCAGGCGCTACTGTGAAGTAAATATTGCGGCAAGCACCAGTGAAGCAGGTTATACGACTGTACCTTCGCAGGCAGGGTTGCAACTAAACCCGGATGCCGGTTATGTGCATTACACGCCTAATGAAACCATCGGTGGTGTTGAGTTCCCATATATTCCGGAAACAGGAAAAGTCCCTCTGGTCGCGGATATGTCCTCTGTAATTCTGTCTAAGCCAGTCGATGTAGAAAAATACGGGTTGATCTATGCAGGAGCTCAAAAAAATATAGGTCCTGCAGGCCTGACAGTAGTGATTGTGAACGAGGAGTTGATGGGGCATCCAATGGATATTACGCCCACCATGTTTAATTATAAGGTGCAGGCAGATAGCGGGTCCATGTATAACACGCCGCCAACATTCAGCCTGTATTTTGCCGGCCTTGTCTTTGAATGGATCAAGAACAGGGGTGGACTGGAAGTGATTGATGAGATTAACCGACGCAAGGCAGCTAAACTCTATCAAGCTATCGATGCTTCAGGATTTTATTCAAATCCGGTGGATATACCCTGTCGATCCCTAATGAACGTCCCCTTTATACTGGCCAACCCGGAGCTGGATAGCCTGTTTCTGGATGAGGCCAAAGAAAGCGGGATGGTAGCCCTGAAAGGACATCGCTCAGTCGGTGGTATGCGCGCCAGTATTTATAACGCCATGCCCGAGGATGGGGTGGATGCCCTGGTCAAGTTTATGGCTGATTTCGAAAAAAATAATTCATGATAATCATCATGATATGATTATAGATTAAGGTAATTTCTAATGCATAAGATATTAACACTAAATAATATTTCAGTAGCAGGGCTCGAGAGGCTACCCAGGGATAGTTATGAAATAGCTTCCGAGATTCAGCACCCTGATGCGATTTTACTGCGTTCATACAAGATGCACGATATGGAGATTCCTGGCTCATTGAAGGCAGTGGGCAGAGCTGGGGCGGGTGTAAATAATATTCCTTTAGACAAAATGAACCATCTCGGTATACCGGTATTCAATGCGCCGGGCGCAAATGCAAATGCTGTAAAAGAGCTGGTAATTGCAGGCATGCTACTGGCGTGCAGGAATATTTGTCAGGCATGGAACTTTGCTACAAGTCTTGAAGGGGATGATGCTGAAATCACAAGGCAGGTAGAGGCAGGTAAAAAGAATTTTGTGGGCTATGAATTGCCTGGCCGTACCCTGGGTGTTATTGGGCTAGGAGCCATTGGAGTAGAAGTGGCCAATGCAGCGCTGGCTCTGGGTATGAATGTGATTGGGTATGACCCTGAGATAACCGTGCAACGCGCCTGGCAACTTTCTTCTGAGGCACAGCAGGCGAATAGTGTTGATGATCTGCTAGCTAATGTAGACTTTGTCAGCTTTCATGTACCACTCATTGATGCAACCAGAAACCTCATTAATGAAGAGCGTTTGAAGAAAATGAAAGACCGGGTTGTGATTCTTAATTTTGCACGAAATGGGATCGTAAATGATGAAGCCATGTGTGCGGCGTTGGATAGTGGCAAAGCATATGCATACGTATGTGACTTTCCGAGTAATTTGTTAAAGAGACATCCCCGTGTGATTACCTTACCTCATCTAGGTGCATCTACGCAGGAGGCTGAGGATAATTGTGCCATCATGGTGGCAGACCAGATCCGTGACTACATGGAAAATGGTAATGTGAGAAATTCGGTCAATTTTCCCGAAGTAACACTTGCACGTAGTGACGGGTTCCGTTTGACAGTGGTCAATGCTAATGTACCTAATATGTTAGGACAGATTTCGACCGAGCTTGCGAATGCCGGTCTGAATATTATTGATATGCTGAACAAGTCTCGGGGAGAACTTGCATATACGATAGTAGATGTAGAAAAGGAGATTCCGGAGTCAACGGTAGAAGGACTAAAGGCAATTGATGGTGTTCTGTCTGTTCGCTTATTGTAGCGAATGTTGTAACTAATGCCTTAGTTACCTGGAAAGTGTTGCAGGTAGAAACAAAAATCATATTATGAGTCAGGCTGAAAAATTACAGGCTATTCGGGAGCGCATTGATAAGCTGGATGAGGAAATCCAGCGCCTGATCAATGATCGTGCGAAATGTGCACAGGAGGTGGCCTTTGTTAAGCAGGAAAGTGTTAAACAGGAAAGCGCTAACCAGGAAAGCAAGGATAACGCCGAGTATTACAGACCAGAAAGAGAGGCAGAAATACTAAGGGAGATTCAGGCACGAAATCAAGGTCCTTTGAGTAACGAAGAAATTGCACGCCTTTTTCGTGAGATCATGTCTGCCTGTCTTGCGCTGGAGCAAACGTTAAAGATTGCATACCTTGGGCCAGAGGGTACTTTTACCCAGGCAGCAGCGCTCAAGCATTTCGGGCATTCCATTAATTCAATTTCAATGTCAGCAATTGATGAGGTTTTTCGGGAAGTGGAATCCGGTTCTGCGAATTACGGGGTTGTGCCTATTGAAAACTCTACGGAAGGGGTGATCAATCATACACTGGATATGTTCCTGCAATCTTCCTTGTTGATTTGTGGTGAGGTTGAGTTACGTATTCACCACCACCTTTTGTCAACGGCTGCAAAACTGGAAGATATAAAGAAGATTTATTCTCATCAGCAATCACTCGCACAGTGTCGTGAGTGGCTGGATGCCAATTTGCCTAAGGCTGAGCGGATTTCTGTAGGTAGTAATGCTGAGGCTGCAAAAATTGCGGTAGATGAAAAGAATTGTGCTGCGATTGCAGGTAACACAGCCGCAGAGATATACGGTCTGGACACTATTGTCGCCAATATAGAGGATGAGCCAGATAACACAACGCGTTTTCTGGTGATAGGAAATCAGTCTGTGTCACAAAGTGGGCGTGACAAGACCTCAATACTGGTGTCTGCACCCAATAAATCGGGGGCACTGTATAGCCTTCTTACGCCTTTTATAAAGAATGAAATCAGTCTTACACGCATTGAGTCAAGACCATCAAGAAAAGGGATGTGGGAATATGTATTTTTCATTGATATTGAAGGTCATCGTGATGACGAGCCAGTTAAAAAGGCATTGAGTGAGCTTAAGAAAGATGCGAGCCTGTTGAAGGTGCTGGGTTCATATCCCTGTGCGGTATTGTGATTTGATGAAAGTCTTTTGTTTCTCTGGTTCATCCAGATCATGAGTACATCCAATACAATAATGGAATTTGCTCATCCGGGTATACGTGCCTTGCATCCATATGAGCCTGGAAAGCCGGTTAGTGAACTGGAGCGTGAATACGGGGTTTCTAATGCATTAAAGCTTGCATCCAATGAGAATCCTTTAGGGCCCAGCCCCATGGCGCTGGAGGCTGCGAGAGGCGCGTTGGAGCAAATGGAACGTTACCCGGATGGCAACGGTTTTGAATTAAAGGATGCGCTGGCAAATAAACATTCCGTATCGCCAGATAATATTACGCTGGGAAATGGCTCCAATGAGTTACTGGAATTGGTTGCAAGGGTATTTTTGTCACCAGATTCGAATGCCGTTCCTAATTCCGTATTTTCGGAACATGCCTTTGCGGTTTATCCAATAGTGACGCAGGCGGTTGGGGCTAAAGCAAAGATAGCCAAAGCAAATCCTTCATCTCATCAAATGCCGTACGGGCATGACTTATCTGCAATACGTGGATTGATTGATGATAATACCAGGGTGGTCTTTGTTGCTAACCCGAACAACCCGACTGGAACCTGGCTTGCTTCTTCAGAACTTGAAAGCTTTATTCGTGATGTGCCTTCATCTGTGGTTGTGGTAATCGATGAGGCCTATTTCGAATATGTATTGGAAGATGAATATTCAGATAGTATTCGTTGGATAGAAAAATACCCAAACCTTATGGTAACCAGGACGTTTTCGAAGGCATATGGTCTTGCGGGATTGCGTGTGGGCTATTCTGTCACCCAACCGGTATTATCTGATTTGCTAAACCGGGCCAGGCAGCCCTTTAATGTGAATTCAATTGCCCAGATAGCTGCATTGGCGGCATTGAGTGATCATGAATTTATCAATAAAAGTGTCAGTACTAACCAAAATGGACTTCAGCAATTATGTAGTGCCTTTGAGCAGTTGGGATGGAGTTATATTCCGTCTGTTGGAAACTTTATATGCGTGGATGTGGGTCGATCAGGCGCTGAAGTATATGAAGAACTTCTCTATAAGGGTGTAATAGTAAGGCCGGTTGCAAATTATGGATTGCCGAATTATTTGCGGCTAACGGTTGGTGGGCAGGAAGAAAATGAACGTGTATTAAAGAGCATGAAGGACGTTTTGGGGTAAAATCTGGACTATGAAAAAAGTAAGGTCAAAAAGACTTTGCATCATTGGTGTGGGGCTTATTGGAGGCTCGTTAGCCCGCGCTGTGCGTGAGAAAGGCCTGTACCATGAAATTATAGGTTGTGGCAGAAGTGTGGCCAATCTGGAGCGTGCTGTAGAGTTGGGCATTATCGATAACTTTGAGCAAGACATCGGTAAAGCCGTCAATGACTGCGATATGGTAGTGGTAGCCGTACCTCTCGGTGCCTTCAAAGGTGTCTTTGAGCAAATGAAAGATCATTTGCCCGATACTGCCGTGGTTACGGATGTTGGCAGTGCCAAACAGAGTGTAATTGAAGATGCTAAAAAGGCGCTTGGCAATGCGTATCAAAATTTCGTGCCTGGACACCCTATAGCAGGTACAGAAAAAAGTGGTGCTGAGGCGTCCTTTGCTGAGCTTTTTCAGGAACGCAGAGTAATCCTTACGCCAACCGATGACACGAGTGTGGAAGCTGTTGCACGAGTTCGTGCCATGTGGGAATGCACCGGTGCTGAAGTGATTGATATGGAGCCGGCGCATCATGACGAAGTGCTAGCCGCTACCAGTCATTTGCCGCATGTATTGGCATACACGCTGGTAGACACTCTGGCAGCTATGAGTGAGCGTGATGAAATTTTCCAGTATGCAGCAGGTGGCTTCAGGGACTTCACGCGTATCGCCTCAAGTGATCCTGCTATGTGGCGGGATATTTGTATTGCCAATCGTGATGCCATCATGAAGGTGCTGGGTCAATATCAACGTGATCTTACGGCATTGTCTCAAGCAATACTCAACAATGATGAGAGTGCCTTGTTTGAATTATTCTCCAGGGCCAAGCAGGCGCGAGACAGAAGTATCAATTCTGATTAATCAATTTTTGGCAGGTAGTTTTATACATGACGCATCAGAGTAGTCAAGATGAGGTAACTTTTATAACAGGACCTGGCGGAAGGCTGTCAGGTCCTGTACGTGTGCCTGGAGACAAATCCATTTCACATCGCTCGATTATGCTGGGAGCTTTGGCAGAGGGAACAACCGAAATCTCCGGTTTTCTTGAGGGCGAAGATAGCATGGCTACACTTCAGGCTTTTCGTGAACTGGGTGTTGCTATTGAAGGCCCGGATCAGGGCAACGTTCGAGTGCATGGGGTTGGCATGCATGGTTTAAAAAAACCATCAGCTGAGTTGTATCTTGGAAATTCCGGTACCTCTATGCGATTAATGACCGGCTTGCTGGCCGGGCAAAAGTTTGACACGGTGTTGACAGGTGATGTTTCACTTTCTGGCAGGCCAATGAAAAGGGTAACCGGGCCGCTTTCTGAAATGGGGGCAATCATTCAGACGACTGAATTGGGGACGGCGCCACTGCGAATTAGCGGGAATGGTGAACTGCAGGGATTTCATTACCAGATGCCAGTTGCGAGTGCCCAGGTTAAATCCTGTTTATTGTTGGCCGGGCTGTATGCCAGCGGCGAAACCTGTGTCACTGAGCCGGCTCCAACCAGAGACCATACGGAACGAATGCTTGCGGGGTTTGGTTATCCTGTTGAACAAAAAGATGCAACGGTATGTCTGAAGAGTGGAGGTCGTTTACAGGCAACAAGGGTAGATGTGCCTGCGGATATTTCTTCGGCTGCGTTCTTCCTGGTGGGTGCCAGTATTGCAGAAGGTTCAGATCTGATACTGGAACATGTCGGCGTAAATCCTACGCGAACAGGTGTGCTGGATATCCTGAAATTAATGGGAGCGAAAATAGAGTTACTGAATTCACGTGAAGTAGGTGGTGAGCCGGTAGCGGATATTCGTGTTCAATACAGTCCTTTAAAAGGAATTGTGATTCCTGAGCATTTGGTACCGCTTGCGATTGATGAATTCCCCGTTTTGTTTATTGCTGCAGCCTGTGCAGAAGGTGAAACCATTCTGACAGGTGCTGAAGAGTTGCGTGTCAAGGAGAGTGACAGGATACAGGTAATGGCTAACGGTCTTGTCACCCTTGGAATTAAGGCCAGGCCAACACCCGATGGTATGATTATTACAGGCGGGGAGTTAGGTCAGGGGACAGTTGTTAGCCATGGAGACCACCGCATTGCTATGGCATTTGCCATCGCATCACTGAGAGCAAAAGGAGCAATTACTATTCAGGATTGCGCTAACGTAGACACTTCTTTTCCCGGATTTCTTGAAACAGCTCAACACTCGGGTCTTACAATCCGGTCTTAATATCAGGTACAATCACGCGCCTTTTTAGAGGATATTTCCGGTCTAGTACAATAAGGCACCATTTTCTTGTGCTGACAGTATCCCTTAAATCTAAATTAATCATTGAAAATGTTGTAAAAAGAGGTTTGTTAGTAATGACAGAGCATATTCCATTAGTGACCATTGATGGCCCAAGTGGCTCCGGAAAAGGGACTATTTCGAGCATTCTGGCTAAGCAATTGGGGTGCAATATACTCGATAGTGGTGCGCTTTATCGAATATTGGCATTGGCGGCGCAAATCCACGTAATTCCGCTGGACAATGAAGAGGCACTGGTAACCCTTGCGGCCCATCTGGATGTCCAGTTTATCAGTGATGATAGGTTAAATACCCGTATTTTACTTGAAGGAGATGATGTATCGGACGCTATCAGGACAGAGGAATGTGGTAATCAGGCATCTGTGGTGGCGGCCTTGCCCCATGTCAGAGTGGCGTTATTAGCCCGCCAGAGGGCGTTTCTGGAGCCACCTGGGCTGGTAGCGGATGGGCGTGACATGGGAACAGTGGTTTTTCCGGACGCTGACATCAAGATTTTCCTCACGGCAAGCCCGGAAGAGCGGGCAAAAAGACGCTATAAACAGTTGATAGAAAAAGGAATCAGTGTTAATCTTGCGACCCTTTCCAGGGAGATCGCTGAACGAGATGAGCGGGATGCCTCACGGCCTGTAGCCCCTCTGAAACCGGCACCGGATGCAGTGGTTTTGGATACTACTGGGGTGACAATTGACCAGGTGGTAAATCAAATTATCAGTCTGCTTAACCAGGGTAAGCTCCGCGCTAACTAGCTTGTATATTCTGAATATAAAGTTATATAAGTTAAAACAGTAGGTTATTAGGAAAATTAGTTTATAATGTAATTTTTGGGGCTGATTCAGGCGGAGACCTGAATTGGTATTTTTTAACTAACAGCAGATGCTAGTATTTGATCTGCATTTTGTAACAGGTCTTTTGAATATCCTTGAGTAGCCATGTTCAATGGCTGTACTGTAAAGAATACAGTGAAAACTATTTGAGATATTCGGAGCCAGGAATTTTAACCAATGATTGAATCAACAACAGAAAACATCGAAAGCTTCGCTCAACTTTTTGAAGAAAGCCTCAACCAGAATAAAATCCGCCCAGGCGTAATCATGAGTGGCACGGTGGTCGAAATACGACCGGATACCGTTGTCGTTAATGCGGGGCTAAAGTCAGAGGGTGTGATACCCATAGAAGAATTTTACAATGATGACCATGAGCTTGAGGTAGTTGTCGGTGACGAGGTTGATGTTCAACTGGAATCTCTGGAAGATGGATATGGTGCGACCCGCCTGTCACGCGAGAAGGCAAAACGTGCAAGAGTCTGGACGTTTCTGGAAAAAGCACAGGAAGCTGATGAAGTGGTTACCGGCATTATTAACGGTAAGGTGAAGGGTGGTTTTACCGTAGAGATTCAGGATATCCGCGCTTTCTTGCCAGGTTCATTGGTAGATGTCAGGCCTGTGCGTGATGTTTCTTATCTGGAAGGTAAGGAGCTTGAGTTTAAGGTAATTAAACTGGATCAGGCCAGAAACAACGTTGTAGTTTCTCGTCGCGCAGTTGTTGAATCAGAATTTAGTGCTGAGCGTGAAGCACTTCTGGAAAATCTTGAAGAAGGTGCTGTAGCCAAGGGTGTTATCAAGAACCTGACAGATTACGGTGCATTCGTAGACCTTGGCGGTATCGATGGTCTTCTGCATATTACGGATATGGCCTGGAAGAGGGTCAAGCATCCATCTGAGATCGTAAATGTTGGTGATGAAATAGACGTAAAGATTCTCAAGTTTGATCGTGAAAAGAACCGTGTTTCTCTGGGTCTGAAGCAATTGGGAGATGATCCGTGGATTAACATCGAACGTCGTTACCCAGAAAAGACCCGCTTAATAGGTAAAGTGACCAATATTGCAGACTATGGCTGTTTTGCAGAAATCGAGGAAGGAGTGGAAGGGTTGGTTCATGTATCTGAGATGGACTGGACAAACAAGAATGTTAATCCCTCAAAAATGGTTCACCTTGGACAGGAAATTGAAGTTGAAGTACTGGACATTGATGAAGAGCGCCGTCGTATCTCACTGGGTATGAAGCAGTGTCAAACAAACCCATGGGATGATTTTGCGTCCAGGTTTAACAAGAATGACAAGGCTACAGGCATAATAAAATCGATCACTGATTTTGGTGTCTTCGTTGGTCTGGAAGGCGGTATAGACGGATTGATTCATTTGTCTGATATTTCTTGGAATACTACAGGTGAAGAAGCTATTAAGAACTACAATAGGGGTGATGAGATAGAAACCGTCATCCTTGCTATTGACTCTGAGCGTGAACGTATATCGCTTGGGATCAAACAGCTCGATAAAGACCCGTTCTCTATTTATGTGGCCGAGCATCCTAAGGGAACTGTTGTGACAGGTACGGTTGGAGAAGTGGATGCTAAAGGTGCAATCATTGATTTGGGTGAGGGTGTAGAAGGATATTTACGTGCCTCAGAGCTTGACCGGGAAAGAATCGAGGATGCAAGAACCGTGCTGAACAAGGGCGATGAGATTGAGGCCAAATTCACAGGTGTAGACCGTAAGAATAGAACCATTACCCTGTCAGTAAAGGCGAAGGATTACGAGGAAGAAACCAAGGTTGTGGAAGAATATAGCCGTGGTACTGGTGCTCAGGGTACCACGTCGCTGGGAGACATCCTTAAGGAGCAGATGGACGGGAATGAAGAGTAATATTGGTAGAACTTTTTGATTTATGTATTAAACTGTGATGTAGGGAGTCGGCCTTCTAATAGGTACAAATAAAATGGTCTTTGGTAATAAGATAGAGAATAGGAAAGAATAATGACGAAATCAGAACTGATAGAAGCCTTGGCAAGAAAGCAAAGTCATCTGGCATATAAAGATGTAGAACTTGCCGTTAAAAGCTTATTGGAACAAATGAGTCAGGCATTGGCCACGGGTCAACGAATAGAGATTCGTGGATTCGGGAGCTTTTCACTACACTATCGTCCACCGAGGGTAGGCCGTAACCCCAAAACAGGAGAATCAGTAACGCTTCCTGGTAAATATGTTCCTCATTTTAAGCCGGGGAAAGAGCTGCGTGAAAGGGTAGATAATTCAAAGGATAAATATACCCTTCAGTAGGAGGCCGTGCCAGGCATAGCAATAGCATTTTTCCATAAGTAGAAATAAACTCTCTTTAATAAGTAAACTGAATGGACAGGCTCTTGCCTGTCCATTTTTTTTACTATCATTTTTCCAACTTTTCATGATAATTTATTCTCATTAGTCTGGGGTATAATGGAGCTGGCTCTGTAGCTTGAAATATTCGTTTCTGTGAGCTGAGAAGTTCATGGTAAGTAATAAGTAACAGGAGAGAGAGTATTATGAGGATAATTGGCATATTATTTTTTATCTTGATTGCAATTACAGGTATTGCCTTTGCAGTTCTGAATGCTGACCCAGTAACACTGAATTATTATCTGGGTGCTGCAGAAACGCCTTTATCACTTGCTCTTGTTGGGGCGCTGGGGCTGGGGGCATTGCTGGGCGTTATTGCCAGTACCGGTGTCATACTGAGGATGAAAAGAGAGCTATCGAAGTTAAGAAGAGAACGGAAGAATACAGAAAAGGAAATTATGAATCTCCGTAATATTCCAATAAAAGGCTCACATTAATGCTTGAATTGCTTTGGCTTCTATTACCTGTAGCAGCTGGATCAGGTTGGTATGCGGCCAGGCGAAGTATGAATAATGCAGCTACAAATTGTGGTGCAAAATTCAGCTCTGCATATTTTAAAGGTTTAAACTATTTACTAAATGAACAGCCAGATAAGGCGATTGAGGTCTTTATTAAAATGGCCGAAATCGATACTGAAACAGTAGAAACACATCTGGCGTTGGGAAGCCTTTTTCGTCGTAAGGGAGAAGTCGATAGAGGTATTCATATTCACCAAAATCTTATTGCACGGCCGGCCTTAACTCGAGACCAAAGGATGCATACTCTTCTTGAATTGGGAGAAGACTATATGAAGGCTGGCCTGTTTGACCGTGCTGAAGATCTTTTCCTGGAGCTGGTGGAGCAGAATGCTTATCTGCCTGAAGCTTATGAGCGTTTGATGGATATTTATCAGCGAGAACAAGACTGGAACAAGGCTATTCAGGCGAGCCAGAGTCTTCAGGATGTAACGGGAAGGTCAACGAATAGTGTAATCGCCCATTTCTATTGTGAGCTGGGAGAGGAGGCAATGGACAGCCGTGATTACCCAAAGGCTATCCGGATGATAAAAAAGGCCTTATCAGCTAATAAGGAGTGTGTGCGTGCGAATATTCTGCAGGGACAGATTTACGAGCAAAAAAATGATTTTAAATCGGCGATTAAGGCATATAAACGCGTCGGAGAACAGGATATAGAATATCTTCCGGAAATAATTGGAGCGTTGGAGGAGTGCTACCAAAAATCAGGAAACCCACAGGGTATCATTGCATATTTGAAAGATATTCTGGGATATTATGATGGCATATCACCCATGCTTGCGCTGGCAGGGCATATACAACAGGAAGATGGAGACCAGGCTGCGATGGAATTTGTTGCCGACCAGTTACGCAAGCGCCCATCAGTAAGGGGATTAAAATGGTTGATTGAATTAAGCCTGAAACACAGTGAAGGAAAAGCAAAGAATAATTTACAAATACTATATGGTCTTATTAGCAAGGTCCTTGAAGGAAAACCAGTTTATAAATGTAATAGCTGCGGTTTTTCTGGAAAAGCAATGCACTGGCAATGCCCAGGATGCAAGACCTGGAGTAGTATAAAACCAGTCAAGGGAGTCGAAGGTGAATAGCGGTAATAAAGAAATCTTTTTATCAAATATGGGTGTTTAATGACAATCTCAAATGTAAGCAGTTTGGATGATGATTCCAGGATAATCGTAGCGCTTGATTTCCCGGAAGCTAAAATAGCAGAGGAGTTTGTAAGTAAGCTGGATCCTAAGTTATGTAAACTGAAAGTCGGAAAAGAATTATTCACTAGAGCAGGCCCATCTTTTGTTGAGGTGCTGGTTAGCAAAGGATTTGATGTCTTTCTGGATCTGAAGTTTCATGACATACCAAACACAGTTGCATCCGCTTGTTCAGTGGCAGCTGATTTAGGGGTATGGATGATGAATGTTCATGCATCGGGTGGCCGGGGAATGATGGAGGCTGCAAGAGAGGCTCTTGATAAAAAGGGTCAGGATGGCAGACCATTATTGATCGCGGTGACAATATTAACCAGTATTGATCAATCAGATTTATCTGAAATAGGATTCAGTGGCACCCCGGAAGATAATGTTAGGCGTTTGGGTTTGCTGGCGAAATCTGCTGGTCTGGACGGTGTTGTTTGTTCTGCAATGGAAACAGAGATGTTAAGGAAAGAGTGTGGCCGTGAATTTGTGTTGGTAACCCCTGGAATCAGACTGGCCGGATCAGATAAGGGAGACCAGAAAAGAGTCATGACACCAGTAAATGCGATTAGGGCAGGAAGTCATTATCTTGTCATTGGAAGGCCGGTTACACAGGCAGGCGACCCACGTAAGATATTGATTAATATTAATAATGAATTAAATCGTTTAATTTAAGGAAAATAGTCTTATAATAAGAATGGTAATAGGATGTTCCGAGTATCTAGTAATGTCCAACTACCATAATTCCTGATTGCTTAGGATCAGTTTTCCAGATGTGATCAGGCTTATTGTTTAAAAAAGGAGTTTAATAATGAAATTGATAAGTAAAGTTGTATCTATTTTTATATTGGTTTTGTCATTTTCTGTAGTGTACGCTGATCCAGTAAACATTAATCAGGCAGATGCCGAGAGTATCGCAGCTGCACTGAACGGTATCGGTGTTAAAAAAGCAGAAGCGATTGTCGTGTACCGTGAACAGAACGGATCTTTTAAGGCAGTGGATGATCTGGCCAATGTCAAAGGTATCGGTAATAAAACGATAGAAAAAAATAGAAGTGATATCTTGCTGGAGTGATTTAGCAAGTTTCTAACTGAAATCAGTATTAGTTATTGTATAATGCCGGGGTTATCAGGAATGATGCCCCGGCTTTCTTTATGACCAGTTTTCGACCAGTTGATGTCCAGACTGACTGGACAAGGATCATAACTGATGTCTGTATATGACTATAATATATTTAGGAAATGAATTTTATATCTATATGGTTGAGTGACTGAATATATGATTATTCTAGCTTTGACAAGGGAAATATAGTTTATGAGTGAGATAGATAAGACCTCCAAGGTCTGGTATTTAATCATGAGCAAGCCCAGGCAGGAGAGTCTGGCTAATGATAACCTGCTAAGACAGGGTTATGAGGTTTACATGCCCATGCTATCGGTTACTCGCCGCCGTCGAGGACGTTATGTGGACATTATCGAGCCTGCCTTCCCAAGATACTTGTTTATCAGGCTTGATCAGGACACAGACAACTGGGCACCTATTCGGTCCACATACGGAGTAAGTGGCATGGTGTATTTTGGATTTATACCCGCACAAATTCCTGACGAACTAGTTGAAATACTCAAGAGCAGGGAAACTGAAGAAGGCGTGTTAGAATTTACTACCCCTGAATTAAGAGAAGGTGATAAGGTAAGAATCATTGATGGTGTCTTTTCTGGTTACGAGGGAATTTTCAAAACGAAATCACGAAAGGAAAGAGTGACCATACTACTCGAAGCAACAGGCAAAATAATGAACCTTGATCTGGATGTGCACCAGATTAGCCTCGCTAGTTGATCAATTTTTACCTATTGACGCAGTAACAAGCAGGACGTTATAGTGTTCAACCCATGAACACTGATAACAAGGAAGAGCAATATACCCTAGAAATACTTGGGTTTATTGAGAATCAGAAGCACGTGACCCAACGTCATCTTGCGCAACAGATGGGGGTAGCCTTGGGATTGGCAAATTCCTATTTAAAGAAGTGCGTAAAAATGGGTTATGTCAAGATTAAACAGGCCCCTGCAAGAAGGTTTGCATATTATCTTACCCCAAAAGGCTTTGCAGAAAAAAGCCGACTTACAGCAGCATACCTTTCTCGTTCATTTGATTTTTATCGTCAGGCAGGAGAGTCTTGTCTGAATGCTATGCGTGCATGTAAAAAGAATGGCGTGGATGAAGTTGTACTTTGTGGGATTTCAGAATTTGCTGAAATTTGCATGTTGAAATCGAAAGAAGCCGGGATCAAAGTAATAGGATTTTATGAACCCGAGAAGGACATAACAAAATATATGGGGATTGATGTATTCAAGAAACCTGATGATCTAGATCATCAGGTTTTTTTATTGACTGACCTAAAGGATCCAGCAGGAAGATATTCAGATTTAGTGAAGAGTTGCCCAGGTAAAGTGATTATTGTGCCGAATATTCTAGAGCAATATTTGAATACAGAATAAGTAGTTAACGAAGGCAAAAAGTTGCCTTTACAAACATGGTTGTTATCTATGCGGAGCATGTGCACTGCAGGGCGGTAGCGTCCCTTATTGTTGGACATATTAAGATTGACCCAGAAAACATGAATACCTTTTTAGGATGAATACAGTAGCTGACAAAATAAATATGGAACTATCCTGGAAGGACAAGATTGCATATCTTCTATTATTCCTGTTTCCTGTAGCAGGAATGAGCGTCCGTCACTGGATTAGCGCTATTTTTACTTTCCTCGTTTTACACTCTTTTTTTTATCTATCAAAAAAGGCAGCACCACTATTAAAAGAAGAAAAAACG
>DAOWEP010000125.1 GCA_030638455.1 Gammaproteobacteria bacterium | reverse complement strand
GTCTCCCCAGTGTCTTTCACGATTGCCGTTCGCGTCCGGGTGAGTCAGTGTTGCATAATTTTCATTTGCGCCACCCATGTTGGTCGTACGTGCCTGTGTAGATGCTGCATAATCAGCAACACCAAACACCATGGCCTCCAGACGTTCCGGGCAACTTTGTGCAATCTTTTCTACGTTTGCCATTCCCATCGCGGTTTCGATAAGAATATGGATATTGATAGGCTTTAAACCCTTGGCTGCTTCAATCTGTTCCAGCATGGTGGAAACAAAATAGATGTCTTCCGGGCTGCCAACTTTGGGGATCAATATAGTGTCCAGTTTGTCACCGGCCTGCTCGACTACATCAACTATGTCTCGATAACAATAGTGTGTATCCAGCCCATTGATACGAACAGACATGGAGCTTTTGCCCCAGTCATAGGTATTCAATGCAGAAATTACATTTTTTCTTGCCTGATCCTTGTCCGCCGGTGCTACGGCATCTTCAAGATCAAGAAAAATCATATCAGCGCCCAGACTGGGTGCTTTTTCTATCATACGTGGGTTACTACCGGGTACCGCCAGCTCACTGCGGTGTAAGCGATTTCTAACAGCCATGTTGTTTGCCTTTGAAATATAAAGAAATTAATGGGTTATGTTGCTTATTAGTAAAAATTGAAACTCCATTGCGGGAATTGGGGGGGCATTCTACCTTAATTGGGGCATGACATAAAATATGGAGTCATGATCGACTCAAATCAGGGTAATCAGTCTATACAGATGAACTCATACGGGCGGGATTCTACCCTATAACCATTTCTTTATTGTGTTAATTGGATTGCTCAACATCTCTTCCCAGCAGCATCCCCAGGAACTTATGTCGATTCTGTTTAGACATATCCCGATAAAACGAATATTTCGCATGTTGTTCCTGATGATCCATATCCATTTCAATCCCCCACAATGGCAACAGGCTGTCAGGCAAAACCGAATAACGCACGTCCATTAATATATCTGTTCGTTCAGGATGAATAGTTACCCACCCGTCCGAGAAATCTGTGAAACGTTGGATATCATTTTGCAAAACAGAATTCGGCTTTATTTTTACAAAATCATTATTTACAAGATCATTAGCCGGATTCAGCACATGTATCGAACCACCCGGATATATTCGTGAAGACGAGATAATGCCCAAACGTACGGCATCCACATAATAATGATCGTTATATTGATAGACCGACCTCCACAGCAGCAAATTACCAACAGTAGGCTTAACCAACAATCTTTCAGCACGGTGGCCACGCTCGGCAACCAGGTCTTCGGTCACTGCTTCGGCGCGTTGTAGCTGCATCCAGCCAATAGCCATATACATGGCCGCAAAAACAAGCGCAATTTTTGCAAACCGGGCTGAATGCTTTCTGATGGAATAGACAACACCTAATAACAACACCAGGGTAAAGACAGGATCAATGATGGCAATAATATGCCAGGCGGTTCGTGTATCCATCAATGGCCAGAAAAGATGAGTACCATAACTGGTACAGGTGTCCAGCACACCACTCAGGCTATAGCCCAGCAATGAAAACACAAAAAGACGACTGAACTTGAGTCGCTTCCGGACAAAAGGCCAAAGCAACAGGGCTGCGATCAGGGCTCCGAAGGGAACAAAAAATAATGAGTGGGTAAAGTGACGATGGTATTCAATCGTCAGCAAGGGATCGACAGACGATTGAATAAAAACATCTGCATCTGCCAACAGGCCCGATGCAAAACCTACCCAGGTGGCGATACGAATTTCATTCTGTTTGGCGCCAGACTGTGCCAGAGAAGCCCCTAACAGGCCTTGCGTAAGAATATCCAAAATACCATAACCCTGAGATTAATTCTGAAATCACCACGAAGGATATTATCTTACCCCATCCTTCGTAATCTTGCGCCACCTTTTGGCGAATGGAAATATGTTCGCCATAATATGAGCCTGCAACAACTGTAAAAAAGCTAATTGAGCATGTTGCGTAATTGATCCAGCAACTGGGAATGATCCCATTCACGCGGGCCAACCGCACGATGAGTAACTATGCCTTCTGGGCTTATAATATAGGTAGTCGGCAGGCCCACCACAGGGTATTTTTTTATTACGGCGCCATCGATATCCATGGGCAACGGGAAGGTTACCGGGTACTCCCCGGTAAATGCAAAAATGGTGTCTTCATCCTCTCCTACGTTTACCGCAATGATAACGATGCCCTTCTCCTTTATCTTTTGCCAGGCCCGCTCCATGGACGGCATTTCTTCACGACAGGGCGGACACCAGGTTGCCCAGAAATTCAGGATCACTACCTGGCCCCGATAGTCTGACAAACGATAGAGCGTGCCATCCTCTCCCTTTAGCTCGAACTCTGGTGCAAGAAAGGGTTCCTGCAGGGGATGCAGCATTTGTATAGACTGCTCGCGAGCGAAAGATGCCGATCCGAAAGCCAGCAACCCTGCTAGCAATACTAACGGTAATAACCTATTCATTGCGAAAGGTCTCGGGGTCAGGATGGATGTCAGGGGCGCACTGTATTCCCTTTATCACATAATCATGTGTTTTGTCATACTGCCGCCACACCACTTTAAGATCAAACACAGAACCGGGCTTTAAATTAAAAAAAGACATCCCCCAATTATAGTCATTTGGTAGATACTCCATTTGTGTCGGAACCAGAGCCCATTTAAAAGTAAGTTTTGAATTCTCAGAAACTTTCTTTTTATCCCATTCCTTGCTCCAATCCTCCCGTGTTTTCATGCCAGATTTCATGCCTTTGTGAGTTACAACCCACTCATGAAGATCAAAATTAAGTGGATCAGGAACTGTCTTGTGTGACGTATTGGTCAGTACAGTCTGGAAGGCACAGCTTGTGGCGATATGCTCTGCATCTTCAGTGGAAAACCCTCGCGACAAGAAGAATGCGCGCACCTGATCTGGAATACGCTGTACAAAGCGAAGAGACATACCACTTTCTTCTATCTTCCAATATGGCAAAAACGACTGATCGTCTTTGCCGGTGGTTAAGGTTACCGAAAATGCCGTTTCAGAAAAAAAACAGAAGGTGACGATCGTCGTCAGAGAAAGTCTCCATAAACTGGTAGATAAAGCTTTAATTATACTTGCCATTCCAGTGCCTTTTCCCTCAAGCAAATATCAATCTACCCAAACCCTCGCATTCCGGAACAACCTCATCCATGGACCGTCTTCACCCCATTCTTCCGGGTGCCAGGAGTTCGATACTGAACGGAAAACTCTTTCCGGATGCGGCATCATAATGGTAAAGCGGCCATCTGTAGTAGTCATGCCCGTTATACCTTCTGGTGAACCATTAGGATTCAATGGATAGGTCTCAGTTACTTTACCATTATTATCTACATATCTGAGCGCAGCAATCCCTGCATTCTTTACCTGTTCAATCGTTGCATTGTTTCTGTATTCTGCTCGTCCTTCACCATGGGCAATCGCAACAGGTATGTGGGAACCTGCCATATCCTTCAAAAACAGTGATGGGGAATCCATTATTTCCAGCAATGAGAAACGTGCTTCAAACTGCTCGGACTTGTTGCGCACAAAGTGTGGCCATAGTTCAGCCCCGGGTATCAACTCCCTGAGGTTTGACATCATCTGACAGCCATTACAAACACCTAGACCAAAACTATCTTTACGCTCAAAAAATCCTGAAAACTCATCCCGTAATTGTTTATTAAACAGTATGGTTTTGGCCCAACCTTCTCCTGCCCCAAGCACATCCCCGTAGGAAAACCCGCCACAGGCCACGACACCTTTAAAATCCTGTAACGTTACACGACCTTCAAGGATGTCACTCATGTGCACGTCTACACAGGAGAACCCGGCACGATCAAACGCCGCCGCCATTTCTATCTGGCCATTTACCCCCTGCTCCCTGAGGATGGCCATAGCCGGTCTTTCGCCCTTATGAATATAGGGCGCTGCAATATCTTTATTTAGATCAAAACCCAGTGACAACATCATGCCAGGGTCGTTCTCATCCAGTATCCGGTCATATTCCTGTTGCGCACATACCGGGTTGTCTCGCAGAGATTGCATCTGATATGTAGTTTCTGACCATGCCCTGTGCAAGTCTTTACGACTCTCAGAAAAAACTTCTTTCTTGTTCAGAGTAAAGATAATATTGTCGCTTTCCTCCGGGGAGCCAATAACAAAACTATGCTTACCCAGACCTTCATCATGCAGCCAGCTCAGTACTTCATCGGTATCACAATGCCGCACCTGTATGACGGCACCCAGCTCTTCATTAAATAACACATCAATAATTTCATCTTTCGATGTACACATATCGTCAAGATGCACACGCACACCATGATGCCCTGCGAAGACCATTTCACAAAGGGTTGCAAACAGGCCTCCGTCAGAACGGTCATGGTAGGCC
>DAOWEP010000175.1 GCA_030638455.1 Gammaproteobacteria bacterium | reverse complement strand
TTTCGGCAGTAGTATGACAGTTCTTTAATAAGCTTGATTCCGCGTAGCCAAGGTTACAATATTGAATTGTTTCTAATAATAGCAGTATTAACAATTGTCTGGACGGTGTGTAACACTTTGTTTCATTGTATGCATTATGGGGAATCCCTATATTTAATAGTGGCTAATATTGTGCAGTTAATGTTATGCAATATAGAAGGGCGTAGTTATTGTATGCTTCGGCTTACAAAGACCATTACTGTAATTATTGGCCGAATCTTATGATTGAAAACACCTTTCTTCAAACACCGCTGGATGATTATGCCCTGATTGATTTTGGGGAAGGCCGCAAGCTGGAACGGCTAGGCATGTATCTTGTAGACCGGCCTGACAGGAATGCCAGTGGTGCATTATCTGTTACAGAAGACTGGAACGCAGACTGGGTATTCCATGCACGTGATTCCAGTTTTGGTGTCTGGGAGCCGCAGCGTGAAGGCCTTCCGCGCGAGTGGAAGATATGGCTGGATGGCTATGAAGTCCAGGTTCTACTGGAAGACAACGGCGGTATTGGCCTGCATCCTGCGCTGTTGATTGGTTGGCGCTGGATACATCAGCGTCTTGGTGGTTGCTATGACATGGAGTCCTTGCGTGCGCTTAACCTGTTTGCGGGTACCGGGGGCGCAACGCTGGCAGCGGTACAGGCTGGGGCCGAGGTAACACATGTTGAAGCCAGTACCGAAAAACTGGAGATCGCACGAAAAAACATTACACATCCCGGCGTCGAATGGGTTCAGGACGATGTGATGACATTTGTAGAACGCGCAGTACGGGAAAGGCTGCAGTATGATTTTATCATCATGGACCCCCCAGTACTTGGTCATGGCCCGGCTCGGCAGATGTGGGATATAGATTGTGATCTTGTTCGCCTGACCAGCTTGTTGCCGCGCCTTTTATCAGAACAATATCAGGGAATCTGGTTTTCGCAACGTGAAAAGAGCTGGAAGGCAGATAGCCTTGCCGTACTGCTGGGCAAGGACTTTACCGGAAGAAATATCAAAAACTTTTCACTGGAGATCGCGACCGAAGATGGCAGGCGCCTCTCTGCTGGTGTTGCGGTCGCCTGTCATGATGAGCATGATCCTTTGCAAATAAAAGATAATACGGTTTCGTTAAGTACTATTCATATAGAGAGAAGGCTTGACCGATATATTGACCCATCATTTTTTTATGGCAATGAAGAGGCCGCCGGACAACTTTCTGAACTGGACCGTGATCAACAGGAATTTGCCTTGCACTGGGTAGAGGTGGTGGCGGCAATCAATGCTGAAATGGCCTACCAGTTTGTAGCAAGGGTGCGCCAGGCGTTAACCAGTATGGGGAAAACAGGTGTAGAGGCCTGGCTGGTGTATGCGATGGATCAGTACGATACTGCGGGCTTATATCCGGCCATGACAGTGTTAAAGGACCTGGAGAGTTTTACAAAGAAAATGCAGGGACAGGCGCATGGTGCGGTTTACAGGGAAGTGGTCGGGGTGTTGGAAAATTTTGTGCATGGCCTGCATGGGCGCAAGTTAAAACTGGACACCGCAGATACCCTGTATACGGACACAGAGAGTATTTTTATTCCGGCGGTTGTTGCACGTTTCCGTAATAGAGACGACAACCATCGTTTATGCAGGGCCATGGTGGTGCAGCAGTGGGCGCATGTCTGGTATGGCACGTTTATGGTTGACCTTATGGATGTGCTGTCCTGTTATGAAAGTCTTGAACGTGCCATAGCATTATTTCATGCGCTGGAAACACGCAGACTGTTATCCTGTATCCAGCATGATCTGCCGGGTATGCACCGTCAATTGCTGGAGCTTTGTGAACTTTCGGATACACTCGTGGTTCCGCCCGGCTGGGAACAGTTTATCTCTCCTCTGCAAAAAGTGAATACCAGTGTCAGGGACACACTTGATGTTCTGTCGCACCTGCCAGCAGATATTCAAATTCCACCACGCCTGTATTTTCAGGGCAGCTTGCGGCTGGATGAAGTCGCCCAGGTACGCGAGGCCAGGATCAGGCATGAAAAGGAATCACTGCAAAAAAGCCTTGCCAAGCTTGTGGCTGATAAGGATCGACGGAAACAGGAGCAAGAAGATGAGAGGACTAAAGGGCTACGTATCAGACTAAAACCTTCAGAACCGGACAGTGAGTCTGGCCAGGGAAATCAACAAATAGAGATTGATGGTCAGCCAGTTGCGCCCCCTGTAGAGGTTGATGCATTACTTGCTTCAATAATGCAGGATCTTGGGGAAATACCAGAGGAATATCTGGTGGCGGCCGGCGATGGTGGCTATGCTCCGCCGACAGGAGAAGAAAGCATGAATATGTGGGAGGGTACCTATCATGAGAAGGGCGCGCACCTGTATAACGAATGGGACTTTAAGCGACAGCATTACCACAAGAACTGGTGCGTACTTCGAGAGGTTCCGGTTAATCCATTGTATACATCGTTCGTGGATCGCACCCTGGCAAGGCACAAGGGCTTGATAAAAAATATTCGTCGCAGCTTCGAGGTCTTACGTGGTGAGGACAAGGTGTTAAAGAAACAGCCGTATGGGGATGATGTGGATATCGATGCTCTGGTAGAAGCCTTCGGGGATGCCAGTGCCGGGTTAGAAATGACCGATAATCTGTTTACAAAAAAACATAAGCTGGACCGCAATATTGCCGTGATGTTTATGGTGGACATGAGTGGTTCTACCAAGGGCTGGATTAACGATGCAGAGCGTGAATCCCTGATATTGCTATGCGAGGCGCTGGAAATACTGGGTGACCGATATGCCATTTACGGTTTCTCAGGCATGACGCGCAAGCGTTGTGAGTTGTATCGCATCAAGGAATTTGATGAGCGATACGATAATGAGGTCAAGGCAAGAATCTGCGGGATAGGGCCAAAAGACTATACGCGTATGGGGGTGATCATCCGTCACCTGACCAAATTGCTGGATGAGGTGGAGGCGCGCACAAAGCTGCTCATTACCCTGTCAGATGGCAAGCCAGATGACTTTGATGGCTATCGTGGCGAGTACGGAATAGAAGATACGCGCATGGCATTAATAGAAGCGAAGCGAAAAGGCATCCACCCGTTTTGTATCACCATCGACAGTGAGGCCAGCGACTATCTGCCACATATGTATGGTGCCGTGAACTACACAGTAATCGATGAGGTGCGCAAGTTGCCGTTAAAGGTATCGGATATCTATCGGCGGTTGACAACCTGATGGGCATTGGGAAAGTGTAAGTTGTGTTAAGTCCCCAGTTCTTTCTTTACTGGATAAACAGAAACATTGCGCCATTACCACGACGAACATTCAGTAATAGGGATTTGCCGTTATGCCCCAGCGCCTCTTTGAGCGCATCCAGATTTTCAACACGCTTCCTGTTTATAGAGGTAATAATGTCACCCTTGCGCAGGCCGGCAGACCAGGCGGCGCTTCCACGTTCCACGTCATATACCAGTACACCATTCGCCTTGCCAGATAACGGGTGATTTTCATCAATTTCACCGAGTGATGCACCTTGCAGATGTCGGTGCAGTTTCTCTGCTTCTACCCTGGTAGTCTCGGGCTCGGCAATAACGACAAAAGCAGTTTGTTGCTTTCCGTTCCTAAGTAGCTTGATTTTCACTCTTTGGCCAACACGCAACATTCCAATTGCATTACGCAGGCTGGAGGCATTGTCAATCTCACTTCCATTTACGGAAGTAATAATGTCACCGCTTTTGAGTTTGGCCTTGTCTGCAGCTGAGCCCTCAATCACGCGTGACACTACTGCACCCTTGCCGTTATCAAGATCAAACGCCCTGGCAAGTTCCGGGGTGAGGTTCTGTATATGAACTCCGAGCCGCCCGCGCCTGACCTCACCGTGATCAATCAACTGACCCATAAGCTGTTGCACCATGTTGATCGGGATGGCAAAACCAATACCAATATTGCCACCACTGCGTGACAGGATGGCAGTGTTTAGCCCTACCAGTTCACCATGCAGGTTAACCAGTGCGCCGCCCGAGTTACCGGGGTTAATAGATGCATCGGTCTGGATAAAATCTTCATAGCCTTCAATGCCAAGCCCGGAACGGCCCATGGCGCTAACAATACCTGAGGTTACGGTTTGCCCCAGCCCAAACGGGTTACCGATGGCGACTACAAAATCACCCACACGAAGTTTACTGGAGTCGGCAGTTGGTAGTGCAACCAGGTCTTCAGCAGGTATCTGGATAACGGCTACATCTGATTCCGGGTCGGTGCCAATCAGTTCTGCCTCAAGGTTCCGGCCATCGGTCAGTGTTACGGTGATCTTGTCTGCCTCTGCTATAACATGGTTGTTGGTCAGTACATAACCTTTATCTGCATCGATGATAACGCCGGAGCCCAGGCTTTGAGTTTTACGTTCACGTGGTCGGTTCGGCATGTTGAAGAAATGTCGAAAAATCGGGTCATCAAAAAATGGATCACGTACCTTTACCGTTCCCTGAGTGGCAATATTGACAACACCCGGGATCGTTTTTTCCAGCATGGGTGCTAATGAAGGTAGAGGCTGGCCGTTTATTTCTGAAGGGAATGCCGCATATGTGTTAGCGAGGCCGGAAAATGTGAGTACCAGAGTGCTTATTATTACTAGAAAATACCTTTTCATTTCTGTATTACCTTTTTGATTTACTGGCGAACATATTGATATAATTATAATTAATTACGGTGTAACAATGACCATCCGATATAGTCCTGTAGCAGGAAACCTGTCTTCAGAGTTTGTTCACGGCGGTAATGGTTATAGTGACAGATTATGAAGGTAAAAGTTCTGTATGCAGACTTTCCGGTCACACACTAAGGCCGCTGCGCCATGGTTGATGCAGCAGCCATTTTTCTACAAGCGGCTATAAAAAAGCGAATTTAGTGCGATATGGAAATTTTACGCGCTTGCGATTTTTCATGCTTGGGAATAGTGATTTCCAATACCCCGTGGTTACTTTTTGCAGAGATTTTGTCTGCGTCTGCTGTATCCGGCAGCGTAAATCGGCGTAAAAAAGTGCCGCGGGCACGTTCAATGCGTTTGTAACCTTCGCGTTCTTCTTTGGTTTCCGAGCTACGCTCACCACTAATGCTTAGCATGCCATTTTCCATGTGCACGTCGATGTCCTTTGGGTCAACTCCTGGGACGTCTGCAGTGATTACAAATTGATTGTCATCTTCTTTGATGTCTACATCAGGTGCCCAGTCACTGGCGGATGCAGTTTCCTTTTCCTCGCCTGTCGCCGGGTAAAGCGGGCTGCTCAATTCACGGGACAACTGGTTTAAAAGCCCCCATGGTTCGTATCGTGTAAGTCTCATGATGTTTCTCCTGTCAAACTATCGAATTGGTTTATCTTCTTATCGAGTTTTTTCCAGCTTGTTCTGGATAATTAAACTCAATAATCTGAATGCATATGTTTTAGATATAGTCATCAGGCATGTTTTCAAGGGGGCGAACGTCATGGTGTTTCCAGTAAACCGGGTGATTAATGGATAATCATGTATAATTTATAGACACAATATGTAGTGCATGCCATTATTATGACGCTATACTTTCTATCCTTATGAAAATAATATAAAAAACTAATTAACTTGTAATTGATTGTTTTTAATAGATAAATATTTCTATCCTGACGCAGGAATTGCCTTGACATGGCGGCTGCCAGTGCATAATCTAATTGGATGGCATACAAGATATAGTATGTGTTCTGGGTCGAGGATATAGGTGTATTTATAAGGGGTTTCGCTGAAGAATCAAGTGGATTGCCCGTCATGTATATACCCGGAATGCCGTATCATCGACTAATTCTACATTAACAGTTCGCAACAAAAGTTGACTACAGAAAGTTAAAAAGTTGACTAGAAAATAAAAAAAGCAGGCGCCGGATAATAACGTAATGGATAACAAGCTGTATTGAGTTATCTGTGCATCGGCACAATAATTATAATAAATAATGAGGGGATATCGCTAAATTATGAATTCCGCACATCTGAAAGCTGTTTCAAACCAGGTAACCGATATTCCGTTTCAGAATACCTCTATGGATATCTGGGACAAGAAATATCGTCTTAAAAGTAAGGATGGGGTTGTAGTAGACCAGGATATGGATGCTACCTATAAGCGGGTAGCGCGTGCGCTGGCAGATGTTGAAGATACACCACAAAAAAGAGAAGAGTGGCACGATCTTTTTTTATGGGCATTACGGCGGGGCGCAATCCCGGCAGGCCGTATTATTTCCAATGCCGGGGCACAGGAACATAAGCCAGCAACCTCAACGATTAACTGTACCGTTTCGGGGATTGTCCAGGATTCCATGAACGACATTCTGGGCAAGGTGCATGAGGCTGGCCTAACACTGAAGGCCGGCTGCGGAATCGGGTATGAGTTTTCCACGTTACGTCCAAAGGGTGCTTATGTTTCCGGTGCCGGAGCCTATACATCTGGTCCGTTATCCTTCATGGATATATACGACAAGATGTGTTTTACCGTTTCATCTGCCGGTGGCAGGCGTGGTGCCCAGATGGCCACCTTTGATGTGGGGCATCCGGATGTAATGGATTTTGTTCGAGCCAAACGAGAAGCCGGACGCCTGCGCCAGTTTAACCTTTCTTTATTGATTACCGATGAATTTATGGAGGCCGTCAAGAGTGACAATGACTGGAAACTTGCATTTCCGGCAGACAAAAGTGAAATAGAAAGCGGTGAGATCGATGCGAATGATGAGTCAAAGGTAGTCTGGCGTGACTGGCCATACAAGGAAGAATACGTTGTAAATGAAACTGGCCAGGTTGCCTGCAAGATATATCGTACCATACGTGCACGACGTCTCTGGGATGTAATCATGGCGTCTACATATGATTATGCAGAGCCAGGTTTTATCCTGATTGATAAAGTTAATGACATGAACAACAACTGGTTCTGTGAAAATATTCGTGCGACCAACCCATGTGGTGAGCAACCCTTACCTCCTTATGGTTCCTGTCTGTTGGGTTCAGTGAACCTGACTCGCTTTGTGCTGGATCCGTTTACTGATCATGCCCGGTTTGACTGGAAAGAATTCAGTAAAACGGTTTCAATCTTTACGCGTATGCTGGATAACGTAGTAGAGATTAATGGCTTGCCGTTAGAAGGGCAGCGCGATGAAATCATGCGCAAGCGCAGACATGGTATGGGTTTTCTGGGCCTTGGTTCCACTGTGACCATGATGCGCATGAAATATGGTTCAAAGGAGTCACTGGAATTTACAGAACGGGTAAGTAAGGAGCTTGCGATTACAGGCTGGCGGGCAGGCCTGGAACTGGCAAAGGAAAAAGGGCCAGCGCCAATAATGGAAGAAGAGTTTGAAATAACGTCAGAGATGTTGCGTACACGTCCGGAAATGGCAAGAGATGGCTACCAGCCTGGTGATAAGGTCAAGGGTAAGATTCTGCATGCGTGCTATAGCCATTATATGCAGCAAGTTGCAGAAGTTGACCCTGATCTTGTTGACGAGCTCGCCAATATAGGTTCAAGGTTTACGCATCATAGTTCGATTGCGCCAACCGGGACCATTTCTCTCTCATTAGCCAATAACGCCAGCAATGGTATTGAACCCAGTTTTGCGCATCATTATTCACGAAATGTAATCCGTGAAGGTAAAAAGACCAAAGAAAAGGTAGATGTGTATTCCTTTGAGTTGTTGGCATATCGTGAGCTGGTGAACCAGAATGCAATGCCATATTCAGATAATGCCGATGAAAAATTGCCAGAGTATTTCGTTACTGCTGAAAACATTACACCAGCTGAACATGTGGATGTTCAGGCGGCCGCACAAAAATGGATAGACTCATCTATTTCAAAGACGGCTAACGTACCTACAGATTATCCTTTTGAAGATTTCAAAGGCGTTTATTTTTATGCTTATGAGCAAGGTCTGAAAGGATGTACAACATTCCGGTTTAACCCGGAGGCATTCCAGGGAGTGCTTGTGAAGGATGAGGATCTGGAAAAGACAACCTACAAATTTACGCTCGAAGACGGCTCGGTTGTGGAACTCAAGGGCAATGAAGAAATTGAATATGATGGTGAAATGCATACGGCAGCTAATTTGTATGATGCACTAAAAGAAGGCTATTACGGCAAGTTTTGATTGTAAAGTTGACTTGTTCAGTATCTATTTCCGAGGAATATATAAATGAATATTAAGATAGAAAAAAAGATCGTAGGGTATGATGTGGTAAAGCAGGAAGAACCAGATCAATCGGTTGAGGCCAAAAAACCGGTGGAGGAGAAAAAGGAAGCCTCTAAGGTTGTGCATATGACGGAAACGCTTGCGCGGCCGGAAATGCTGCTTGGGTCTACCTATAAAATTAAAACCCCGCTTTCTGAACATGCCCTGTACGTTACTATTAATGACGTTATCCTGAATCCTGGTACAGAGCATGAGTTGCGTCGTCCATTTGAAATTTTTATTAATTCAAAAAACATGGATCATTTTCAGTGGATTGTAGCCTTGACCCGGATTGTGTCCGCAGTCTTCAGGAAAGGCGGGGATGTAACATTCCTGGCAGAAGAGTTGCGTTCAGTATTTGATCCAAGAGGGGGCTATTTTAAAAAGGGCGGTAAATATATGCCATCACTGGTTGCCGAGATTGGTGATGCAATCGAGTGTCATTTGCGCATGATAGGGTTGCTTAAGGATGACGGCCTGGACGAACATCAAAAAAAATTAGTACAGGAAAAGCGCTCACAATATGAAACACTGGTAAAACAGGCTGAGGAAAAAGACCCGGAAGATTTTCCGGATAGTGCTCAACTATGTAACAAGTGCAACACTAAAGCCGCCATACAAATGGATGGCTGTCTGACCTGCCTGAATTGCGGCGACTCCAAATGTGGTTAGTTAAGTAAAGATTCCTTATGTAGTAAGGCAGGGTGTGTAGATGTAAGAGTGATAAGTACATCCTGAATATTTTAATAATTACCGGGGGGTATGATGTCTATACAACAAAAACCAATACCAGGTAGATACTATATTAACCTTACCGGGCAGATGATCAAGGTCAGAGCACTTTTGTATCTTGAGGGATTGCTAAACAAGATAGTTATAGAATACCTTGATGGTGGTGTTATCTATGTAGATGCAAATGAATGGGACTGGCTGGATATTTCGATGTATAGTGAATGGAATGGTTCACGTCGTGCAAAATCGGAGATTGAAAAAGAGATATAGGCCTGGTCGGCACATGATTGTAGACTTAACCTGACACGTATGTTTAATAAACAGGGTTAATGTTAAGGGCGGCTTTGGCCGCCCTTGTTCGTTTCTTATGATAAACAAATTTGAAGTATGGATGGCAAACATAAATCAATCGGTAGTAACCTGGCACTATCCAATGGGTTGCCATGTAGTGGTAAACCTTTCACGATCCCAGGTCCTTGCGGCAATCTTGAGGTGCTTGTTTCCTGTCCGGAAGAATCACAACCTAACCAGGTAGTGGTTATCTCGCATCCCCATCCCTTACATGGCGGTACCATGCAGAACAAGGTTGTGCATACGATTGCAAAAACAGTTAATCAGGTGGGTTTAAAGGCCGTTCGTTATAACTTTCGTGGTGTAGGCGCAAGTGAAGGTGATTATGCAGAGGGTGTAGGTGAAGCGGATGATCTTGTGGCTATAGTAGACTGGGTGCGAAGTCAGATTCCAGACTGTGCCATTTGGCTGGCCGGTTTTTCATTTGGAGGCTATGTAAGTTTGCGTGCAGCAGACAAGGTGGATGCTGAAAGATTGATTACCGTTGCACCTGCAATCAGTTTTTTGGAAGAAAAGAATATAAGCATGCCAGGTTGTCCCTGGTTGTTGATTCAGGGGATGCAGGACGAAGTTGTGCCAGCAAGTTCCGTAATAGAATGGTGTGGTACCTTATCAAGGCCACCAGAAATAATAACAATTGAAGATACGGGACATTTTTTTCATGGTCAGTTAAATGTATTGCGCGATACACTTATACAATATTTATCTGAGGAATAAATATAATAAGTTGGTTAGCTTTGTAGCAGCAGAGTGTGTAACAACAATGTATGTAACAATAAAAAGGCGTGTGTAAAATATGAAATAAAAGGAAAGGAAAGTTCGGAACGGAAGATCTATTGAGAAAACATTGAAACCACTTTCAGCCAGGGCTATGAGAACAGTTTCTTATAAAAGTCCCAAAAGCCCTGACTGATAACGATTTATACCATATCTTTCAAACCTTTAAGAGGCAATACCTTTGCTACATTACGTGCAGGTTTTGCCTTGAACATCATTTCTTCGCCAGTGAAAGGGTTAATACCTTTACGGGCTTTTGTTGCAGGTTTACGTACAACCTTGACCTTCATTAGGCCAGGAACTGTGAATGTACCAGGACCACTCTTTTTCAGGTCACGCTTGATCATAGTGCCCATTGCATCAAATACTGATGCTATGTCTTTTTTTGTCAGATCTGTTTTTTCAGAAATGAAAGTTAGGATCTCAGATTTTGTAGATGCTTTCTTAGCTGCTGCCTTCTTTTTTTTAGCCGCCATTTTTAACTCCTCAATGTAGGACAGATAATAGATTAATCGGAAATCAAGTTAGCACAAATTATGCTATATTTGTAGGCGTATGATGTATTTTTTTAAAAAAAATTTCAAAGGTTTTTTTTAAAATTTTTAATTCTTTTTAAAAATATTGATGCAGTAAATATCCGGACATACGGTTTCAAAATATTGGGGTGAAGGTATTCGGATAGAAATTGATCAAACATGGGTTATCTTGCTACCGTTAGGATAATTGAAATTATATACCCTAGGAAATGTCTTGAATGAAATCTACCCTGATACGATCAATTACCCGAAGCTTATTTAAGTGTGTAATCGTTTATTATATATATGCGCTAACTTGTTGAGGAGTTCCAAAAAAACAATAGGAGTATCTGGGATACTGAGCATATCCGTTGACTGAAACCAATACTTTTGCCCGACTAGCAAGCTAATAAACAATATTTAATTCAATAAGTTACTATCTAGTAAAGAACTGCTGACGAAACTGTAGTGTAAAGGCTTCCTTCTCTCCACCTGGTTGCACCTTTACCGTGAAGTCCAGTGTTTCCTTGTCTGCAACGGATAGTTCGCCAATGTAGTAGATTACTTCCCCTTCATTTATTGGCCGGATACTGATTTGCTTCAGTTGCCCGGTTAAATTGGTTGCTGTGGCCCATACATCTGCCCTTATGGGTTTTTGAATACCCTTATCCATCTTCTCCTGTACCGAAATATTCAACATGATACGGTTACGACTACGTTTAATGCCGTAATCATTCGCTACTTTGGGAGAAAGAAAGGTTGTTTCAATGGCAGAGTAATGGACATGATATTTACCAAAGCCTACAGCCTGCTCGGCATTGGAAGATAATGGTAGCCATAGGCCAAGGGTCATCAGAGCCAGCAATATTCTCATATAGGTTGTCTTCATAGGGGTCTCCTTAGCATCACATTTATTAATATAAATATAGCTCATGAAAAAGAGGACCGGATTATTGACCGTGAACAGCGTCTGATATTTGCTGTTTTTCCGAGCCTTGAAGTGCTTAAACTTGTTCTGGATAGACAGACCATAACATAAATATCGATATTTTCTGTTTATTTTATCAGGCAAGTATGTTGTTGTTTAATAGTATATTGCATTGGTTTTAGATGTTAACAACATAACTTTTATTGCTTAATGGCTATCAGTCTATGTCGCTAAGGGCTTCGTTGGAAGCGGTATAGCGCTATTTCGCCCAACAGGTTGGGGAGTAGGCGGGTCGCTATAGTGCTTCGATGTGCGTGGTTGACCACTGAGCGCTGAAGAATGCGAATATCTTGTTGATTGCACAAGGTTTCAAAGTCCCGGGTTGTGCATAAATGGATATTGGGCGTGTTGAACCAGAGATTGGGCAGTGCTCGTGATACAGGCATATGACCACCAAATACCATTTGTAGTCGGGCATACCAATGGCCAAAATTGGGGAACGTTACAATACCTTCCCGGCCAATACGCAGGATCTCATTGAGTAGCAAATCCGGACGCTGAACGGCTTGTAGTGTCTGGGTCATGATGACGTAATCAAACGAGTCTTCATCAAAGTCGGACAACCCAATATTCAGGTCAGTCTGGATTACATTGATGCCCGCGCTTATACATTTGGCAATGTTGTCAGGATCTATCTCCAGGCCATAACCAGTAGCCTGATGATTTTCCTGTAGGTATTGTAATAACGTGCCATCACCACACCCTAGATCCAGCACCTTGCTGCCTGGTTTAATCCACTGGGTGATGATATCCAGATCCGGGCGTAGGTTTATCATGGCGTATCACCCGCCAGCTTATCCATGTAGGCGTGAAATACTTCCAGGTATTTTGGAATGGGCATCAGGAAGGCATCGTGGCCATTATTTTCCTCGATTTCCGCATAACTTACATTCTTGTCACAATCCAGCAAGGCCTTTACAAATTCACGTGAACGACCTGGGGAGAACCTCCAGTCACTGGTGAAAGAGATGATTAGAAAACGAGCCAGCGAATCTTTGAAGGCAGCCGAAAGGCTATTATCGAAGTTTCTTGCGGGGTCAAAGTAATCCAGCGTTTTGGTCATTAACAGGTAGGTATTTGCATCGAACCGGTCGACAAACGACATTCCCTGGTGGTGCAGATAGCTTTCTACCTGGAACTCCACGTCAAACCCGAAGTTGAGTTTTCCTTCACGTAGTTCACGACCAAACTTGGCACGCATGGCATCATCTGAAAGATAGGTAATGTGCCCGAGCATACGAGCCAGCATCAAACCGCGGCGAGGAATGGCATCATGATCGTAATAACGGCCTTCATAAAAATCGGGGTCAGACATGATTGCCTGTCGGGCAACTTCATTAAAAGCAATGTTTTGTGCTGATAGCTTTGGCGTAGCCGCGATGATGATCGCGTTTTCAATCCTGTCCGGCAGGTCAATAGCCCATTGGGCTGCCTGCATGCCGCCCAGGCTTCCCCCGATTACCGCTTTCCATTTCTGGATACCCAGCTTATCTGCAAGTTTGGCCTGACTTTGAACCCAGTCCCGGACAGTGACAATAGGAAAATCCGGGCCATAGGTCTTGCCTGTTTTCGGATTTATGGTGACCGGCCCACTGGAGCCTCGGCAACCGCCTAGATTGTTAGGGCTGACTACAAAAAAACGGTTTGTATCTATAGGCTTGCCGGGTCCAATACAAACTTCCCACCAGCCCGGCTTGCGGTCTTCCATACTGTTGTAACCGGCAGCATGATGGTCGCTGGACAAGGCATGGCAAATTAGAATAGCGTTACTTTTGTTCTCATTGAGTTTGCCGTAGCTTTCATAGATTAAATCGTATTCGTCCAGTATCTGCCCACTGTCCAGTGACAGGGGGTCATCGAAATGAATGGTTTGTGGGGTTACCAAACCGACGGAATCGGCTGGAAGCTTATCAGGCATAATACAAATCGCACAGGTAATAGATTTCTGATGAGTCTAATCAGTGTGTGCCTGTGACGCAACTATTAGCGGTCAAAAGCCATTAACGGGCAATAGCCAACTAATAAACAGGTTTTACTCTGACTGGCGTACCGACTTTATGCAGCGGTAGATGCTTGCGTGGTAGATGCCTGAGAGGGAACAGGTTTGAACAGTTTTTCCCGTATGAGGCTCAGGGTTTCGAGTTGCTCACTGAGCCGGGCTTCATCTGCTTCCAGTTCGCTGATTTTACTATCCAGCGTATCACGTGATTCATTGATCTTTCTCAGGGTTTTTAACCGGCGCTCCATCATGTGCTTGTGCTCCTTGATCTGGGCAATCAACGGATTCATGACTTCATTTAGCCAGGTCTGGGCTTCCTGGTTGGTCTTATAATAGGTATTCCGTGCATGACTTACCAGATTGATAAAGAATTTCTTGATTACGAAATTCTGTTCTGTCATCGCGGTAACCGGGTTTTTGCGGAAGACTTCAGCTTCATGGAACAGCATTTCCAGCTGTTCGGTAAAGTTATTGATCGAGAAGATGCGCGGATTAATGGCCGGTAATCCATGTTCTATGTGGAATTTTTTATAGATAGCCAGTACCAGTTTACGAGCTTGCTCAGAATTTTCTATTACCAACTCGGTTGTTTCCTGTACCCCGTCAAAGAAGGTTTTCATGCCCTTTTTAAGACCACTTGTTGTCCAACTGCCTACCATGCTTTCACGTGTTTTGCCGATCAATACATCCAGGGCTTCCACGCTTAGACTATCGAGCATCGATGTGGCCTGGCGCTGTAGCAGACGGCGGCTGGCCTGAAA
>DAOWEP010000024.1 GCA_030638455.1 Gammaproteobacteria bacterium | reverse complement strand
TATTATGCGATTAAAAACATTAATATTTACTATCTTTCTTAGTCTTTTATCCGTCACTGCTGTAACAGGTTGCGGCGATAAGGAAGAAAACAAACAAGAAAATGGACATGGTCATTCACATTAACACGATTAATGGATAGTTCAGGTGACAGTAATAAAACTGAATACCCACATACGGCACTATTGATTAACTTCAGGAGATTTATACTATGAAACTAAGAACATTATTACTAGGCTTTATCCTCGGTTTACTACCAATCACCGCTATGGCGGGAAGCGGCCACGATCATGGGCATTCACATTCAAATGCGCCGGTAAATCAAGCTACCGCAACAACAACCGCAACAACCATTGTTGCTGAATTCGTAAAAAGAAAAAAACTAGATGAAAGCTGGACATCCATAACGGCAATCTCCGTTGAGAAAAAAGAATATAAAGACAGCTCTGAATGGGTAATTTCTTTTGTTAATGACAAAATCACCGATCCTGACAAACGCACGCTATATGTTTTTTTGACATTGACTGGCGATTATATTGCTGCCAACTATACGGGAAAATAAAGTACTATAGAAAAAATCATGATAAACTTATACCTGCATAAAACTATATTTACAGCGGGTATAGGTTTTCGGGATTAAGTTGTAATTCTTAAATAATTGTAAATGTCCGCTTACGCTGGTTTTCTACTTATCAATCTAAATTCTTGAATGGCGGCTTCAGGGTGAATCCAGCCAGTCAGGCAAGGGCTTTATTTTTCAGGCGCATTGATTGCTCCTACGTTGCCCTAACTTCCCACATTCCTGTGAGACGCCGCTCTTTGCCATCCATGGCACTGCGGCATACAGCACATCCCTGTGCATAAAAAAAACCCTGTCAGGGGATGACAGGGTCAAATAGCGCATAAAGCGCCGGAGGAACCATTACAATGATTCTGTTCATGCGTGCCCGCTATAAACAGACACACAATGTTTTATATGAAGCCTGGGATTTCTTTTATTCAATTTGTTAATTTAGGAGCATCCCTCAAACCACCCATCTATAAACCCGGACAGCCTGGCTGAATTTATACCTACTAACATGAGGCTCTGAGCCGTATCAGGATGTCCACTCACGGTGGATATTCACAACAACGTTCTACATGCGCCCTATTGGATAACCTGGTTTAAATTCACTACGTTTCCGGCTCATATTCCGGATGGCAAGAAGGATGCGAAAAGTCATTAATTACTATATCGACCAATCGATTTGTTACTTAACACTGACCGCTGTAAATTGGATAAGAAAATACCGAAAAATGCCGGTCTGTTATGCTCCGTAACACATTGATATTTCAATGTAACTTAGACGCCATAGGCACTGTATATGAAGCATACTTCTGCCTGTTTTTTGACTCAGGACTAAGGCCCTGAATACAATCAGATTTCTGTTTTTTAGATGACGAACGGCGTAGTTGGATGGATGATTCAGCTCAAGGGTTCAGAACGCCTGATGTTATTATCTGTTTCTGGCCTATGGCTGATTACTGGAACCGATATTTATGAATCTATCGGATAGGGATAGTGATAGTGATAGGTAGTAGATCTCAGGTAATTTAGTAGAAAAAACCGTGGCGAGGTCTTCTATGCATGCCTCTCCTCCCTAAGACATACAGCTGGGGTACTGGGGTACTGTATCCTGGATTACTGTCCCTTGGTTTCCTGGTCTTTTGGGCTTTCCTGCTGCTTGATTTTTTGTTCCATCTTGCTCAACAAGCCATCTATACCCTCTTTCTTCACGATCTGTTTATAGCTACTGCGATAGTTACTGATCAGGCTAACCTCTTCAACAACAACATCATAAATTAGCCATTTTTCATCCCTTAAAACCGTCTTGTAACTGATCGGTATATTGACACTCCCTGTTACTATCATGGTATCCACAATTGCCTTTTTACCCTTTATTTTTTCACCCGTGTATTCAACACGTTCATCCGTGTACGCCTCAATCTTTCCCATGTAGGTATTCTCAAGCAATCTTGAGAACAGATTAACAAATCTTTCCTTTTCTGCAGCACTTGCCTTTCTCCAGTTTGTTGCCAATGTACGTTGTGACATTGCCCGGTAATAAAAGATCTGCTGTAATGAAGAACGAATCTTTTCTCGCTTGGCTCCTCGATCCAGGTTCTCCAGTTTAAGGGTATTCAATACAGCATCAACGGCGCTACGTACCTGGTCAGTCGGCGTCATGGTCGCTGAAGCCGCAAGACCATGCAAAAAGATCAAACTGCCAAACACCAAAAATAATGTTTTTCTTACCATCATTGCCTTACCCTCACATCAATCCCACTTATTATATTATACCAGCTACTTCTTTATTTTGCCTGCCCTATGCTGGGCATAGGCGTCCCTGACAAACAGATAAGGGTCCAGCTCATCACGTACAATCCCCTCATATGTGTCTTTATCCAGAGACACTGCGTTCACGGCTTCCAGTAATTTTAATCCTGCAAGATCAGTACGTTTTTCCATAATATATACCGTAGGATCAAGGAATGAATCTACTATCAAACCCACGCCATCCCTGACGTTAGATGACCCAAAAAATGGAATTACGACATAAAACCCTGAACCACTACCATAATGGCCCAGGGTCTGACCAAAATCTTCATCTTTCTTATAGACCTTAAGATGGTCTTTTGCTGGATCAAAAAATCCAAAAATACCAATGGTAGAATTGATTCCGAACCGCCCCATTTCGGTACCTGCGTCCTTGAATTTCAACTGAAACGCAGCATTTATTGCACGTATGGGTGTTGCAATATTTGAAAAGAAATTAGCAAGTGATTCACGGCCAGGCTCAGGAACAATATATCTAAAGCCTTTTGCTACAGGCTTTAGAAAATAGAAATACAACTTGTCATTAAACCAGAACATTGCCCTGTTAAAAGGCTCTATCGGGTCAGATACCTCGATTTCCTCATCATCCAGGTCATTAAATAGATCATTCTCATCCTGGGTTACTGACTGACTAGTGGACGGTGATTTAGGTATCAGGCCATGGTCACTGGCAGTGACATTCAGCGAAAAGATAAACAACGCGCATATTATAGATACAAAGGTAACTGGATTTTTCATTATTCTTCCTTTTCAAAGATATATTTACTTACCAACTCTTCTAGACTAATTGCGGACTCCGTTTCTTCTATCTCGTCCCCTGACTCAAGATACTCTTCAGCTCCCCCCGGGGTAAGCTTGATGTACTTATCTCCTATGATCCCTGATGTTCGGATTGAAGCGATGCTATCTTCTTGCAGCTTTATACCATTGTTAATTTTCAATTGTACAACCGCCTCATATTCATCAGTATCAAAATCGATTTTTACAACCTTCCCCACCTTAACTCCTGCAATTTCAATAGATGCGCCTTCTTTTAAACCCGATATTGAATTAAATCTGGCCTTAACACGGTATGAGTCCGCCTCAAAAAAGCCAACGCCTCCCATTTTTATCGCAAGATAGGAAAAACTCAGTAGCCCTATAATTAGAAAAATACCCACTGTCATTTCGAAATTTGTTTTTTTCATTACCTGAATTCCCCATCCCCAGCCTTAATATACGGCAATTTTACACTCAACTTTAGCTTATAAATCATAACATTATAGTCCCGACAAGATAATCACCCACCAAAATTGCAATAGATGATAAAACGACTGCATCAGTCGTTACGCGGCTTACCCCCTCTGCCCCAAAAGAGCCAGATCGATTAAGATGCAAAAAGTAGCCCTTGTAAGTAGAAATCCATACGATTATCAAGCCAAATAACAGCGATTTTGTAAGACCCAGACGAATATCAAACCATTTGACGCTGTCATACATCCCCATAAAATACGATCCCTCACTAATACCATGCAACACAACAGCCACGAGATACCCGCCAAAAACACCTACCACGATAAAAATACAGGTTAATATTGGCAATGAGATAATTGTTGCCACATATTTTGGTACTAACAAAAACCGGTAAGGATCAATCCCCATGCACTCCAGGGCATCAATTTGTTCCGAGTGCCGCATAATACCTAACTCTGCACAGATGGATGATCCCGCCCTGCCTATCACCATTAACGCAGCAAGCACAGGACCCAATTCCTGTATAAGCCCCAGGCCAACGGCTGAACCTAGCAAGTCAACTGATCCGAACTTTTGCAGATTATGATAGCCAAGTAATGCGACTACCATGCCAGTAAACAAACCGGTCACTACTATTACAACCATTGACCGGGCACCGATAAAATATAGCTGCCTGACAACTGGGGTTATCTTATATGGGGGCTTAATGACATTAAATAAACAAGTAAACAAGTAAATACCCATCCTTCCTACATTAAGGATGAAATGCAGGAACTCCGCCCCTAGATGTGTAGTGTATTTTTTTATGATTCCCATACTTCCTTAGCTCTCTTTTTTCTTATCCCTCAATATTTATTTTTTCACATCTTGTTCTTTTTTCAGGTCTTGCATAAAGTTTGCATACGTTTGTTCCAGCGCCTTACCAAAAGCAACAGCGGTTGCATGCATGGATCCACCCTTTGCCTGTTCATTAATACTATATTCTTTCGTGAAGACTTGTGTATGATCATCTGTATTCAGCCACAGTTCCAGGGTTACGGATGCTATCGGGCTACCGCTATTCATTATTCTTTCAAACCTTAGTAATTTTCCACCAATGCGATAATTTCCAACCCGCGGCTCCGCTGTGTACCGGCCTACTTTTCCAGTAGGTAATACCGAACGCAAGTAAGACAAAAAGTGTTCACTCACCATGTCTGCTGGTGTATTAAGCCAATGATGATAATGATAGCGCCGTAATTCCAGGGGATAACTATTATCTATGTAAAGAATCGCACGTTCCTGATACAGGCCTTCTGTATCAATGCGCTCCAGCTTTACCGGCTTGCTCAGCGTAATGCTGATGGGCTTTGCATCTGTCTGTTTATGCTGTATATCCGGTAGCCTGTAAAAGCGATCCTCAGGCACAGGTGGTTGGCTACCACAAGCAACCAGCATGAAAGACAATAAAATAGTTAACCATGCTGGCCCTACAAACAACCTCATCTATTGCACCCCCTTATCTACAGGAGGTTTACCACCAAGCAATAATCCTGGATTTTCCCTTATCCCCCTGCTAAATTCATTCATATTGCGGCTGGTTGCTTCCATGTTATACACAATAGAACGTATATTACTGGAGACCACTTCCAACGAGGTACGTAAAGCAAAGACCGAACTCCTTATATCCTGCTGGTTATCGGTAACCACCATATTTGCATTTTTCAGTATTTTATCCAGCTCTACCGTTGATTCATCAAAACGCTCTGAAAGCGCAACAAACTTTTTGGTGAACTGATTGGAGTTACTTAAAATACTATCAATATAACTTGTATTCTTTGAATTCAGAATTGCGCTCAGATGCGTTGCGCCATTATTTAGTTTATCGAGCAGTGCATTAATATTAGCCGTCATTTCTGGAATTCTTTCGCTCAGGCCAGATCCAATGCGATTTACATGTGCATTAATATTATCAATTAATGGTTCGATACTTCTATCAGAGATGCCCTCCAGCTCCCGGGCAAGCGTGTTCATTGCTGTCATAATACCGACTTCTTCCTGTCCGACAATCTCATCCCCTGGCGATAGAACCTTTTTGCTTTTACCCTCATTGATATCAATATGGTTACCAGCAAGCAGCCCCGGCGTGAGAATTCTTGCAACACTGTCAGCAGGTATTTTCCACTCTGATTGAATGGCAATAAAAACCTTATAACGTGTTTTCATATCTTCCTGTACTGGTACAATCTTTTTTACATAGCCAAGCTGGTAACCACCATAGGTCACCATACTTCCACCCTTTATCCCCGCAATATTGTCATAATAAGCGAAATACACATCGGCGTTGGTATCAGCCCCGGTGAGCCTGTATAACACAACCATCAACAATACAAACATTGAAAGAACAAAAAGACCAACCGTCAGATAATTGATGTTATCACGCTTCATGCTGAGCTTATATTTCCCCGGTTAACCTTCCAAGATACTCTTCCGCATTAATTACCGTATCACTTGGACGACGATTCAACATGTCCTGTATACGCTTGTTGTCACTATTACGTACCTCATCAACGGTACCTGTAATAAGAATCTTTCCATTGTCCAGCATGGTAATCCTGTCTGCAATCCGGAATGCGCTCTCCAGCTCATGAGTTACTACTACAATACTCATATTCATTGCGCTCTTGAGCTTTAGTATCAGCTCATCCAGTTCAGCTGAAACTACTGGGTCCAACCCGGCAGACGGCTCATCAAAGAACAACAATTTTGGATCCATGATAACGGCCCGTGCCAGGGCCACTCGCTTGGTCATACCGCCAGATAATTCAGCAGGCATCAAATCTTCAAAGCCAGAAAGATTCACTACTTCCAGCTTCATCCTGCACATAATATCCATTGTCTTGTCATCAAGTTTGGTATGCTCACGCAGCGGAAGCTTGACATTTTCACCCACATTCATAGAACTGAATAACGCACCACCCTGAAAGGCAACTCCCATTTTACGCCGCAACTCGTATAGGTCCTTTGCAGCCATTTTTGTAATGTCCTTGCCTAGCAACAAAATACTTCCAGATGTGGCCTGATGAAGCCCCAGCAAATGCCTAAGCAACGTAGTCTTCCCTGAACCACTACCACCCATAATTACCATCACCTCGCCCTTGCGTACCTCAAGGTTGACTTGATCAAGAATCAGACGATCCCCGTAATGAGTAACCAGGTCTTTGACCTCAATGACTATATCTTTATTATCATTTTTCATTTTGTCGTCATACACTTTTGTTATATTCTCGTAGTTTCAAGTAATGTCTGCCTAACGATTCAGAAAATAGGTAAAAATCATATCTGCAAAAACTATGCAACTGATCGACATGACTACTGAACGTGTGGTGGCCTTACCAACGCCTTCCGCACCACCGCGAACCTGAAAACCATTACTCAAACCTACCAGTACAATAATAGTTGCAAAGACTATGCTCTTAATCAATCCCTGTCGGACATCATCAACTGCAAGAATATCCAGGCATCGATTCATATATACATTCATACTCATATCCAGAGTGATCGAGGTATAAATTCCACCGCCGACCAGACCCATAAGGTCGCCCAATATAGTTAATGCGGGAACAGCGACCAACATGGCAATTAAAAGTGGGGCTGCCAGATAACGAACCGGGCTGATTCCGATTACCCTCAGAGCATCTATTTCCTGTGACTCCTGCATAGTGCCCAACCGTGCGGTAATAGCTGAGCCCGAACGACCTGCCACAATAATACCAACGATTAATGGTGAAAATTCACGGGTAATCGCCAATGCGATTCCAACAATTACCTGGGACTCTGCACCAAAGACCTTCAGGGTTTCTATACCCTGTATCGCTGACATCATACCAACTGAAAAACATAAAAGTGAAACGATCGGGACTGCATATACCCCAGTCATGGCTATTTCCCTGAATATAGTCGGAACGCTGACTGGCTGGCTTTGTTTCTTGCCCTGTATTATCCAATAGATACTTTCAACAAACAGTGAGAAAATGTACCCAAGCTCTTCTATGGCATCAATTGTTCGACGCCCAAGGTTTTCTAAAAATAAACGGATTGGAATACTTCCTTGCCTGCCAGCGTACTGTTTCATACTATCTTGCCTTTAGTATCTACATGATCAAATAGCATGTTGCGGGCGGTTAATTATTTTTATTTATTTGTTACTATCAAGCCTTTCACTGACTGAGGCATGGATCGGAAATACCTTATCCAGTCTCGCCAACTGCAATACCTGCATTGCAGCATCGCTAACACCAATTAGCCCAAACTCGAGCTGACTGCTCTTGGCTAACTGCAACCCTTCCACAAGACTGGCCACACCTGAACTATCGATGTACTCAACGCCAGAAAGATCGACTAACAGATGTTTTTTATCCCCAAGATGTTTCAGAATCTGCTCTCTTGCCCGTGGCGAGTAATACAGATCCACCTCCCCACTAATCATCAGGATTGTATATTGACCCTCTGTCTTTATCTCGTATTCCATAAGTCTATTCCTATGACGGTTTTATAATTTTTTTTTCATTTCCAGGACATTACCAACACCATCAGGTGGATCCAGAAATTCAATCTTATCCATAACTTCATTGATGATATGGACACCAAGCCCTCCTGGGCGAATATCGTTTAGATCCCGCGATTTAATGCAACTCTTATCGACCGTTTCCGCAAAATCTGTTAGCCGAAAAACCAGCTCTCCCTGAACTTCTATAATTTCCAGTATGATTTCGCCTTTATGTTTTTCCCCATAGGCATGCTGGATAATATTCATACATGCTTCATTTAGCCCGAGCACAACGTTTTTAATCGTATCATGATTACATCCATGTTTTTCTAGAACTTTCCTGACCTCCTTCCTAAGGTTGGCGAGTTCTTCAGGTCTAGAGGTAAACCTGATTTCTGCCAGATGATTACTTTCCATGATGATCTCTTAACAGTAGTACGGTAATATCGTCGCGGATAGGTTCAGACGATTGTTGAAAAAATCCGACGATCTTTTTTAGCTGTTCTTTTGGAGCCAGTTTATTCAGCTTTAATATCATTTTCATAAAGCCACGTATGCCAAGCATCTCACCACTGGCGGTACGTCCCTCTGACACACCATCTGAAAACATATAGAGACTTCCACCCTTCAGGTTCAACTCCTTTTTCGTAAATTCTGCTCCCGGTACTACACCTATGGGTGGCGCATCCGCCTCGAAGGCACCTACTTTACCGTCTGCCTTCAATACCAGTGCCGGAGGATTACCAGCATTCACCAAACTTACATTACCTGTTTTGGGGTTATAAAGCCCTGCAATCATCGTAATAAACATACCACGAATCGAGGTTTCACAAATTTCATCATTAATCTGTGACAGCAAGATACCAGGGTCATGTATCTGCTTTCCCAGACAGTGAAACAGACTAATGGTCTTCGCCATTAACAAGGCAGCATATACACCTTTACCAGAAACATCGCCAATATTGAAATATATCCTGCCATCTGGAAGACTGAAAAAATCATAAAAGTCACCAGACAGTTCCTTGGCGGCAATATTTATACCGGTTAAAGGAAAATCATCTCCCCCGTCTTTAGGCTGTAGACTCTGCTGGATCTCACGGGCCAGTTCCAGCTCTTTATTCAATTCCTCTGCCAGGCGATCCCTTTCTTTTAATGCTTTTTCCAGCTTCCATGTAAGCTCCTGATAGGTGGTATTTTCTTCTACCAGACGGACATTGGCATCACGCATAATTTGCTCAAAATCCTGCTGTTGTGTCACATGTAGACCCAATGCAGAAGCAGCTTCTGCTACCTGCTCAGGCATGGCAGCCAGGATCTCATCAACCTTATCCTGACTAATTCCAAGGCACTCATTTGGAAGCTCCCGACATTGATCCAGCACAAGGTTTTTGTCGCTTGCACTGAAAACTGCCGCCATCCAGTCTGATGAATACAGAATCTTGCAAAGCTTTGACTGCTCCTCCTGCATAACTACATCATCACAATGATGGTGGCTACCTAGCGCCAATGCCAAATCCTCAGGTAGTGACCAGGCCTTTGACAGCACCTTAATTACATTGTCATGGGTGTTTTCAAAGGTATCGCGTTCAAGGCTATAACGACTTACAGGATCTTGCTGATGAAGTTCAGACCACATTCCCGCCCACTCAGGCTGTAAATAGATCATCACCAGCATACCAAAATCCTGCAACAATCCTGCCGTAAAGCATTCATCCGGATCCAGGCGAACCAACTGCCCAAGCATACGTGCAGCTACTGCACGTCTTAATGCATCTTCCCAATACTGAGTGGTATCAAAACCAGGGATCTCGCGTCCACTCATAGAATCACGAACCGAGATACATAACACCAGACTCCGTAGTGCCCGCTGACCTAATACGGTAACCGCACGTGGAATGGACTGTATTTTGTTCGCCATGCCAAAAAATGGTGAATTAACCACGCGCAGTATTTCTGCAGTCAATTGTGGGTCACTACTTGCAATCCGCGATAGCTCCCGAGTTCTGGGTTCCCTGGTAGAACATGCGCGCATGATCTCAATTGCTGCCTGCGGCGGAGACGGCAGGTCAGATGGTTTTATTGTTTTTAGTGCTGCATCCGCGCTCATTAGAACCCCAGCAATTTTGATTTATAAAAACCAGAATATATTTATGTTATTTATTATGCTTTTTCTTAAACTAAACAATATATGATGGTCAGTAATATTGTTGTAGTTCAATAAGTATATTACGGCACGACATTCTTTTTTTTGAGGAAATCTTACTGAAGAGATTTTTGATTTTTAGCGAGTGTAGAAAACTTATTTATTATGATGTAATTAACCGCTTTGTATTCAACTTGCATATTACCTTGGTAATATTAAGGTAATGGTTCGCCCCTCCATTCTCTTTTGGGATCATTTATTGGAAGGCTTTGCACGAAATAGATATTCACTGAAGGAACCTCTGATTAAGTATTTAACGCCCCACCACAGCTACTGCCCTGACCTGCGGTACATCCATAGCAATGATCGGCAACCATAACCGGGCGATCCTGTAAGTTTGTATTGATCAGGTTCCGAATATGCAGACTGGAGCCCCCTTGATCAACCAGTGGCATGTCCAACAACTGGTTAAAGTCACAATCATATACATAACCCTGCCAATCGATACTAATCGTATTTCGGCACATCAATTGATGTGCATTCTCTTCCTTAAACGAATCTCGCAATAACGACATATATCCTTCAAATCCACCTTTTGAAATCAGTGTACTGCCAAATCTCTTGATTGGCATATTCGTTAAGGTAAATAGCTGGTTAAACGTAATGCCAAAATGTTCTGCAAGATATTGTCGGTAGTCTGCTTCCAACTGTTGCTGTGGGGGCGGTAAAACCGGCCCCTGTGGGTTAAACATCAAGTTTAATATCAGTCCATTATTGGCATTACCCGTTTTGGATTCATCGTCATTATGCAAATCACCATAGCCAAGAGAGTTGAGTTTTTGTAATACCCGAATGCTCTTCGCATAAACCTCCTTGCCCCGCTGTGCATTTACATTTTCTTCCAGGTAGCAGGGTAGAGAGGCGGTTATTTCAACCCCTTGTTCTGCCAAAAACTCTGCGAGACCTTCTTGTCCGGGCTCTTCCAGTACCGTCAGGTTACAGCGGTCAATGACATGCATCCCGATACTTTTTGCATAACACACAAGCTCACGAAAGTTGGGATTTAATTCAGGTGCTCCACCGGTAAGATCCAGAGTACTTGCATCAGCGCATAAAAGATAATCCTTTAGCTGGCTAATGGTCTTTGCATTCATTTCTTCTTTTCGATTGGGGCCTGCATTTACATGACAATGTAAACATTGCTGGTTGCAGCGGTAACCCAAATTGACCTGAATAGCGGTCAGGTCACTACGATTGATACCGGGAAAATCTGTTTCTTTTAACAAGGGAAAAGTGGCGTGCATAATTAGCGCTCTATCAAGGTAATATATTTTATCTTTACTGGTTTTCTATTTCTGAAACAACGATCTCAACAATTTCCTCGGCATTCAAATCACGGAAATAATGATCAGCGCCATCAATGGTAAATAACTTTATCTTTTTACCGTCAACCAAAGGCCGCACTTTTTCAACCAGGTTTTTTATCGTTGTATCTTCACTACCTGCAAAAACCAATACTGGCTTGTTGATTTTCTTGAGCAGGGAAGGGGTGTCCAGCCTGTCTTCCAGCTTATAGTAAGAAACGATGCTATCAGCACTTGCGCTGGTATCCTTGCAATAAATAAAATCAATATTTTTGATCAGACCCTCTCCGTTGCCTTGCCTTACCATTTTGCTGGCTTTTTCATAAAAGGCCTTTTGCTTTTTCTCGGCATCCCTCCTGTCCCATGTCATAGGGGCCACTAATACCACTTTCTTTATTAGCGGGTCATCATGCTCAGTGACATACCATGCCGTCTGGTTGCCCCCACGAGAATGCCCTAGCAAGACGATATTCCTTGCACCCTTCTTCTTTAACCAGTTAAACCACAATGCTATCTCATCAAGCGCATCTGTGTGCAAATGTCTATGGGTCGTATTGCAATCATACATCTCCAAGCGGTTATCAATTCCATATCCCAAGTTGATGGCCAGTGTGCTTTGGCCATATTCCTTAAACATCTCTTGCAGGGTAGACATGATCTCCATGCGGTTATGCGCTAGTGTGCCATGAGTCATCAGAATTACGCCATCTGATAGCTTTTTGCCGGCTGCCATTTCAAGGTTGGCACTTACCTGTATCCCCTTGTGCTTCAATACAACATCTTCTGCAAATAGCGGGGTGCTGGCAGCCCATGCGAACATGCAGAAAAAAGCCAGGCCAAATTTTTCCATCATTCTGGGTTGCATAGAAATACACTCCTGAAAATCAATAGCTAACGGGTAAATACCACATAAACCCCTTTAAAAACAATTACTGGCACACTTCACATTTGAATACGGGCCGGCTAAACTGTTGACAGTCTATCTCATGAAGGTAAGTCAATAAATAGCCGAGAGATACTTTCTGCTCAAGGAGCGCCCACAATGTCAGATTTTGAAACAGGCCGAGGAAAATTTCCATTGGTGCGTATGCGACGCATGCGGCGTGATACCTTTTCCAGAAGACTTATGCAGGAAAAGCGGCTGTCTACTGATGATCTGATTTACCCGATGTTTATTATTGAAGGAAACGGCCAACGTGAACCGGTTGATTCCATGCCTGGTATTGAACGTGTCAGCATAGATCAGCTTCTGGTCGAGGCGGACACCCTACAAAAACTTGGCATACCCGCTATTGCATTGTTCCCGGTTATACAGATGGACAAGAAATCGGAAGATGCGTCCGAGGCATATAACCCGGATGGCCTGGCACAGCGTGCTGTTCGTGCACTAAAGGAGAGATTTCCGGAACTTGGTGTGATTACCGATGTCGCACTGGATCCGTTTACTACGCATGGGCAGGATGGACTGATTGATGATACCGGCTATGTCATGAATGATGAAACGGTTGAGGTGCTCATAAAACAGGCGCAATCTCATGCGGAAGCCGGTGCAGATGTGGTTGCACCATCTGACATGATGGATGGCCGCATTGGCTGTATACGTGAGGCGCTGGAAACACAGGGATACATCCATACCCGCATACTTGCGTACTCGGCAAAATATGCCTCCAGCTTTTACGGCCCGTTCAGGGATGCGGTAGGGTCTGCCGACAACCTTGGCAGCGGTGACAAATACAGCTACCAGATGGATCCGGCCAATTCTGATGAAGCACTTTGGGAGGTATCCATGGATCTTGGCGAAGGTGCCGACATGATCATGATCAAACCAGGCATGCCGTATCTAGATATTGTGCGTCGGGTCAAAGACCAGTTTGGCGCGCCAACGTTTGTATATCAGGTGAGTGGTGAGTACGCCATGCTGATGGCCGCCGCGCAAAACGGATGGCTGGACGAAAAGGCCGTGATTATGGAATCGCTTCTCAGTATCAAACGTGCAGGTGCCGACGGCATACTCACCTATTTTGCAAAGCGTGCGGCAGAATGGCTAGCTAAGTAGCGTATAAAAACACTATCTACTTAAATATCCTTCATTAAATCCACAACCAGACGTGTTGCCGTATTCATGATTACCAGATCCGTTCCTACCCGCAATCTCACATAACCATCTGGTAGATGACTTAGTCTCCTTTCAAGGTCGCGTGACAAGGCTCTTCCTTGTAAGCCTGGCGGGAGCTCACCATTTCGTACAATCTGCTTCTGTAAACCTGGTGGTAATTTTTTCTTTTTGGCCAGCCCTGGTGGCATGCGCTTTTTGTGCTTCCTGTAATAGCTGTGTATTAGCTTCCTATCATGTTCATTAAATGAAACCGCTATTCTCGTATTACCGTCCCTTACTACCACTTTACCTGACGGGCTACCCAGAGTAACACACCCCTGCATACTGAAAATAAACAGCGCGCTGGAAACAATAAGCAGAGATTTCGGAAATAATTTATTCATAATTCACTCCTTTTTCTTACATAAACAACTTGCAAAGGTCACTGGCATCAGTGATTTTTCTTCATTTCCGGCTTTAATGGCCGCCCCAGCTTTTTCTTTCGTTCTACTTCATGAACCGTTTTTTCTAGCGCAAGAAATCGTTGCGGTGTCGCCGGATGAGAGGCTGAGTGATTAGTTTTGATGCCTCCCGGATTTGCGGCGGCCATCCTGCGCCAGAAATATGGGGCCTGGTCAATCTTTTGTCCGCTTTGTGCCATCACGTACAGGCCAACATAATCGGCCTCTGCCTCGAACTCTTTACTGTAGACATTAGCGCCGATATTGCCAAATAGTCCCCCTGTATTTACGCCATATCCACCTGCAATAACATCAAAAATAGAGCCAAACATGGAGTTTCTTCTTTTCTTGCTCATATGCTCCATTACATTATGCGCAAGCTCATGTGATACGACCAGCGCAAGTTCATTATCATCATCTACAAAGCGCATCATGCCCACCGTAACAAATATATTCTTCCCGTCTGCAAATGCATTTACCATATCATGGTTGACTACACCATAACCATAATCACAAGCCTTCTCCGGTCGCAGCACAAATGTTAGATTTTTTCCTTTTCTTCTCGCCCGTATTTTGACCTTTCCGCTATGCCTGGAAACTTTATTGAACATAGCACCAAAATCAGTAACTGCTGACTTCCCGGCAGGCACAGGCTTTCCATTAATGGAAAGTATCAGGTCTCCAATCTGAATTCCTGATTTTTCTGCAGGCGAGTTCCTTGATACATATAGGACACCCGGATGATCTCCCATCCCATATAACCGTTTGGCAGCAGGGCGCATGTCCTCATGAAACAAGTAAATATTGGCTGCCTGTATACCGCTTACGAATCGGGTTTTGTTTCCACACATTGAAGCGGCCCCGGCAAACAAGCTGTAAGCAACGCTATCCAGTCGCCTTTCATTCTTGATCAACGACAGCAATGCAATTTCCATTTGTTTCTGTTCTTCGATCCGCATTGCCCTGTTATCAATTTGGATATTCCGGGTAACTGGTGCCGCACAGGACACCAGAAAAATAGAAATAACGAGTACTACACAGGCAAATTTAAATTTCATTCCTGACCTTTTTAATTAAGGCTCCAGTTAATAAATTGATAATAGCAAAACCAGGAAAACCCCGGGGCAAAACAAAATTTCTTAAAGAACTTATTACTCAGTAACACTAATTTTAGCGACCCTTGACTCTATCCACTCCTCAACCCGCTGATTTATCTGGGATGCTGACATCCCTTTTGTATCTATTGGCTCTCCAATAATCATTTTTATATGACCCGGTTTTTTACTAAATCCATGTTTGGGCCAGAAGTACCCTGCATTGTGCGCAACAGGCACGACAGGGGCACCCGTCTTCTCTGCCAACAATGCACCGCCAATCTTATACTTGCCCTTTTTGCCAGCATCTATACGGGTGCCTTCTGGAAAAATAGCCACATTAAACCCTTGATCCAACCGATTGGCACCCTGATCCAATAATTGCTCCATAGCCCTTCTGCCTTTTGATCTATCTATTGCAATCGGATTTATCATGTACAACGCCCAGCCGAATACCGGCACCCAGAAAAGCTCCCTTTTTACTATCCATGCCTGGGGTGGAAATAATCCCTGCATGGCCATGGTTTCCCATGTTGATGAATGTTTGCACATAATAATGACAGGCTGATCAGGAATATTTTCGAACCCCTGTATTTCATATTTTACTCCACAGATAACGGATAACCACCATATACTGAATCTTGGCCAGAGCGCGGCGATACGATATCTGACACGAACCGGAAACAAAAACATGAGCACGACCGATATCGTCATCAACATTAGCACGAGAATATCAAGGATATAAAATAAAACTGTACGTATAAAGGCTAACATAGGCAAATTATGATTAAAGTAGGCTGAGTTACCTTTTTTATTATGAGCACTTATTCTTTTGAGAGAAAATCATTTACAAATCCTGACAGGTTGTCAAAAACCGGGACATCCTTTAGTTCTTGTTGTGCATCAGGATTGGAAAGTGTCCGCTCACCCTTGCCCGTACGTACCAATACCGGTTTTGCTCCGACGGCCTTTGCAGATTGAATATCCCTTAATGAGTCGCCTACTGCTGACACATCCTGCAATCCTGTTTTAAACCGTCCTGCTATCTGGGTAAACAAGCCTGTCTTCGGCTTTCGACATTCACAATTATCATCAGGCCCATGCGGGCAAAAAAAGATAGCGGGAATTACACCGCCCACGGAAGACAAGGCTCGATGCATTTTTTCGTGAATATCGTTAAGGGTACGTATATCAAAAAGTCCTCGTGCTATTCCAGACTGGTTTGTAGCGATCACTACACTATAACCTGCCTGGTTTAGCCGGGATATTGCTTCCAGACTGCCCGGAATCGGGACCCATTCCGACGGGTCTTTAATAAAATTATCGGAATCTTCATTTATGACTCCATCCCTGTCGAGAATAATTAGCTTCATATTAATTAATTATCAAATCTGTCCTAGACATCTCTGAATTCAGAGACCCTTATCCTTCCATTTACTATCCTGGATTTTCTTTCCATCAACTTTTCCATTTTACCCCAGAAGGCCTGCTTAAGATCAAAATCAGCAGCAATGCCTGTGCCTATCAATAAAATCATCAGGTCCGCAGTTTCTTCCGCCAGAGATTCCTTGCTCTTTCCTTTAGTAACACAGGATGATATTTCACCAAGCTCCTCTGCCATTAAGGCGACACGGTAACCCAACTCTTCACCACCAGTATTTTTAAAGTCATGCTTGTCATGAAAGGCCTGCACGGATGCTAACATGGCATCATAAGAATCTTTATTGATAGGTTTACCTGACATACTGTCCTCAATTTATTATTCAAGCACTGTTTACTGCGGCCATGTTTACTGGAGAATGGAAAGGTCAGCAACTTGCAGGAAAAGTGATCTCATATTACTTAACAGCGCCAGCCGGTTATCACGCAGTGATTCATCATCGACCATTACCATTACATCATCAAAAAACTGGTCGACAGAGTCACGTAATGTAGCGAGTTGCTTCATAGCAGCCTCATATTCCCTTGCGTCAAACATTGGCTTTAGCTGTTTTTCCAGTTCACCAAGCCGGGATGCCAATGCCTTTTCTGCATCATCCTTTAATAGATCGGCATTGTAGTGTTCTGGTATTTTCGTATCCGTTTTTTTGAGAATATTCGAAATGCGTTTGTTTGCCGCCGCCAGGCTCTCTGCCTCTGCCAGTTTACGAAATGAAGTCACCGCATGTAACCGGCTATCAAAATCAAGTGGCCTTGTAGGTCCCTGCGCATAGACTGCATCAAATACGTCTGCAGTTATCCCCTGATCCTGATAATAAATTCGTAACCGGCCCATCATAAAATCAAAGACCTGAACCGCCACCTGGCTTGGTGCATCCGTATCTTTCTTTTCAGGTTTTTTCGGTAGCTCCCAAATCACATTCATATACTGGACTGCAGCTACTCCCAGTAACTCTGCCAGATTAATATCCAGCTTGCCCTCTATTATAATACGCAAGACCCCCAACGCTGCACGACGTAATGCAAAAGGGTCCTTGTCGCCTGTCGGTATCTGTCCAATACCAAAAATTCCAACCAGGGTGTCCAGTTTCTCTGCTATGGAGACTGCCTGGGCGGTAACTGTGGTGGGTAATTTATCTCCTGCAAACCGGGGCATATAATGTTCATCAATAGCCACTGCTATCTCTTCCGGCTCACCATCATTAACGGCATAGTATCGGCCCATAACGCCCTGCAAATCCGGAAACTCACCCACCATTTCCGTCATTAAATCACATTTACACAAGTGCGCAGCTCTTTGTGCCATTTGTTCATCACCATTTAGCTGCTTTGCAATATAAGCTGCCAATGTACTGATGCGTACAACCTTGTCGTACAAGGTGCCGAGCTTGTTTTGAAATACAACTGTTTTCAGGCTTTCTGTTCGTTCTGCTAATGTCTTCTTTCGGTCCTGGTTCCAGAAAAATGCTGCATCAGATAAGCGTGGTCTTATTACACGCTCATTGCCGGCACGCACTACAGCAATATCACTACTATCCACATTGCTGATCGTAATAAAATGTGGCATTAATTTTCCGTTTTTATCCACAACATGAAAATATTTTTGATGCCCCTTCATGGCAGACACCAGGGCTTCAGAAGGCACGTCCAGAAAACGTTCTTCAAAATTACCCAATACTGCCACTGGCCACTCCACCATTGAGGTCACTTCATCCAGAAGATCATCATCAATTACAGCATTGCCCTTAACGGTTGCTGCAATTTCCATTACCTGTCCACGAATGGCTGCACGCCGGTCATCAAAGTCTGCGACTACATGGCCCTGGGTTTCCAGTACAGGCTCATAAGCGGCTGGCTCTCCTATATAGATATTTTCCGGATGATGAAAACGATGACCACGTGTTTCACGCCCTGATTTAACAGAAAGTACTTCGGCATCAATTACCTCGTCCCCAAATAAAATCACTGCCCAGTGCACAGGTCGTACAAACTGGACATCCAGGTCACTCCAACGCATGCGTTTAGGAATAGGGAGTTTATCCAGAGACATTTGCAATATCCCGGGCACCAGCTCTGATGTAGGTTTTCCTTCTTCCTTGATGCGAAAGACCAACCAGCTGCCTTTATCTGTCTCAATCTTGTCCAGATCTTCTACATTTTCCAGACCACAGGAACGTGCAAATCCCTGTGCTGCCTTAGTTGGACAACCCTCATCATCAAATGCAGCGGTTAGTGACGGCCCTTTACGCTCTATTTCTTTACTATGCTGCGCAGCATCCAGACTTTTAATCAGAACAGCCAGCCTTCTAGGTGTGGCGAAGCCTTTTAACTCACTGTATGTCAGGCCCGCTTTGTCCAGGCCTTCGCGTATACCCTTGTTAAAGGCATCAGATAAGTGCCGAAGGGCCTTAGGAGGCAATTCTTCTGTGCCAATCTCGATCAGCAAATCTCTTTTTTCAGTTTCCTGTGATTTCGTCATTACGACTGCCCTTTCAGCATGGGAAAGCCAAGTGCTTCGCGGCGCCCATAATAAACCTCGGCAACAGCGCGTGATAACGAACGGATACGGCCTATATAACGGGCACGTTCTGTAACCGAAATCGCATGCCTTGCATCCAGTAAATTAAATGTATGCGAAGCCTTTATCATCATTTCATAGGCAGGCAGTGGCAGGCATTTTTCTATTAGCTCCTTACTTTCAGTTTCGCATTGATCAAACCATTGAAACAGGCCATCAACATTGGCGTGCTCAAAATTGTAGGCCGACATCTCAACTTCATTTTGGTGGAATACGTCGGCATAGGTCACTTTACCCTGTGATCCTTTCGGTCGCTCCTGGGCATCCTGCCCTTCTCGACACTCGGACGTCCTGTCCTTCGTCCAAACTAGATCAAATACGCTTTCAACACCCTGTAAATACATTGCAATTCGCTCAAGGCCGTAGGTGATTTCTCCGGTTACCGGCGAACATTCCAGACTCCCTACCTGCTGAAAATAAGTAAACTGGGTAACCTCCATGCCATTTAGCCATACCTCCCACCCCAGACCCCATGCCCCCAGAGTTGGTGATTCCCAATTGTCTTCCACAAAGCGGATATCATGTACAAGTGGGTCAATACCCAACATTTTCAATGAGTCCAGATATAGCTCCTGGATATCCAACGGTGAAGGCTTGATAACCACCTGAAACTGGTAATAGTGCTGTAGCCGGTTCGGATTCTCGCCATATCGCCCATCGGTTGGTCGGCGACAGGGCTGAACATAGGCCGCACTCCACGGCTCTGGACCAATTGACCTCAAGAAAGTAGCGGTATGAAATGTGCCAGCACCTACTTCCATATCATAAGGTTGCAACAACACACAGCCTTTCTCGGCCCAGTAATTCTGTAGCGCAAGGATCAAACCTTGAAATGTAGTGGTATCTATTTGATTATTATCCATTTTTACAGTATTTCCGCCAAAATTACCGCCTTCAATAATTGCCCTTGTTTATTAGCTAATATTAAAAGAGAGCCATTATAGCTTGTGGAATAGCTGCGATGTAAGCATTTAGGGCTATGAATTTGAAAAGAAATTCATAAAAAAGTGCTAAAGGTTAAGTATTTACAGGTCGAGATATAGGATAGGAATACAACAAAAAGGGCACATCTATGGATAAGCTTGTTGTTGAACCAACCGCAATTTCACAATGGCAAACCCTTGTGAAAGAAGCTGCAACCACCAGTAAATGTCATCTGGATGATGAGCTTGAAAGCTATCTGGTATTCCTGCTGATGCGAAATGCCGATAAACCAGATATGACGAATAGCGTACTCGCTTTGGAGTATTTGCAAGGCCTGCTAACAGAAGGAACTCAACGTGCCGAGCAGCTACGTGAAGTAGGAGATAAATGCCTACTTTATTCTGGCCTGTTTCCAGAGCATGCCTATCAGAAACAGGTGCGTATTCACTATTTTATTGAAATCGGTCAGGCATCCTATCAGCAAACTTCGGAAACACTAAAACGTGGTTATGCACAAATGTATCAGCGCCTTTCAGAATATTTTGTGATGCTAATGGATGTTCTACAAACCATACGTGATATGGGGCGTGAATACTGCCTTGATGCACTAACCTTGCATGAATTAAGCAGTGAATGTGGAAGTCTGCGTGCCAGGAATATCCTGGATAGTGAGCATAATATCCTTTCTGTAAATTTTAGGGACCACAGGAAAAATGCTTAAGTGACTATATATCCACTAGAACCCCCTTTTTTGTGAAATACATAATAATAAAAAATACCACTCTATAACCTGGCGCTACGAATAGCATAACCATCCTCCAGAACACATTATGTTATTGCAACCAAAGCTGACCGCTTCTTTCATACTGGCATCTTTAATACCAATGCTGGTTATTGGTATTCTCAGCTTTCAGCATACAAAAAAATCGCTTGAATATGCTGTTCTTGATGGACTGGAAACGATAGCCGCATTTAAAGAGGGAGAACTATTTCTATACCTGGAAAAACTAAAGACTACCACAACCAACTTTGCTTCTGACGGATTTATTCGTGATAGTCTTGATATAATCAATAACAGCCCTAATGATGCTAACAAGTCAACACAAGCATTAAACAGTCATTTACTAGAAAACAAACTTCCATTAAGCCCTGATCTATTATTTATTGATGTTATTAATTTATCAGGACAGGTCAAATCATCCACTGATAAAAACAGAATAGGGCGCGATATAAGCACGGAAAAGCTATTTCTTAAGGGGCTAAAGAAACTGTATATCAGCAATATTCACGGCCACGATGACAATATGATGATTGCAGTTGCTACGCCGCTATGGAGCAGGGCAGGGCCAAAAAAGATTCTTGGCCTACTCGTTAATCATTTTTATCTCGAACACATCAAAAAATTATTTAATGGTGAGCTGTTATTATCACTTGGTGCAAAATCACAAAAAAGAGGTATTGGAAAAACAGGAGAAACCTATCTTGTAAATCACAACAAACTTATGATTGGTGATTCCTTATTTATAAAGAATGCAAGCCTTCGTCAGGTTGTCGATACTTACCCCGTAAGGATGAGCATTGAACAACAAAAAGAGGCAAAGGGAACCTGGCTTGATTATCGTGGCGTACCTGTAGTCGGTGCATCCATGGTCATTAATATAAGTGATCTCCAATGGACGCTTATTAGTAAACAGGATGCAAGTGAAGCATTTGCGCAAATTGACAAATTAATGGAATTCTACATCACCATTGGCTTTTCTATTCTGATATCTGCGATTGTACTTTCGATCATGATGGCTAGTAGTATTTCAAGACCAATAAACTCCCTTAAAACTCGTCTTGATGATCTTGGAGACGGAAACTATTGCATTCAAATCCAGGATATTAATAGCAAGG
>DAOWEP010000165.1 GCA_030638455.1 Gammaproteobacteria bacterium | reverse complement strand
GTGGTTTCTTATTGGCGCACTAATGGCAGGATTAATTTTTTCAGTTGATGGAGTGGTTCAGGCAAGCAATGACAGTGTTCTTTATTCTGGCTGGCGATCTATTTTGCTGGATACTAGCTGCACATTAACTGATCAAATAGAAAAAGCATTGTACTTATCATTTAATAATATGCTTAATCCTTTAGGTTTATTCGGAATTAAAGTGTTGGTAGTGCCTGCCCATGGATGGCTATTTGTGCCCTTGTTATTTCAAGGGCTAATGTCTGCAATTCTTATCGCATTAATGATATTTGCAATTCGTCGAAGATTCAAAATGCAATAATTAGTCCTCTGACTGATTCTTATTCCCTTCATGACGGATGCGCGTAAGCAGTTTTTTCATCGTGGGCCTATCAAGAGAATCCGGCAACAAAATTACTGATCGCCGCCCATGCTTTGGAGTCAGGAAATTCAATATCACAAGGTAGGGGTTCACATAACTATTATCCTGTAATCTTGCCGTTAAGCTTTCACCTGTTGCTGTCAACAGGTTCCAGTCACCTTCACCATTCCATACCATCGATAAAATGGCCAGCTTTCCTCTTCCCAGGATATGTACGCTAAAGGTTGAATAGAAATTCAAAATTACCGCAAGTGACAACGCAAGATGTACCCAGGCTGGAGCAGACAAAACAGCGATAGCACTTAAGGCGACCCCATGAAGAAAGAGCATTATCAAGGCCAGATGACGAGAGCTGCGAGGCTCAAGCTGTAGCGGTGGTACGGATTTTTTCAATGACACGAGCAAACTCCTTATCTGCGGTTACACTCCGTCCCATTAGCAAATCAAATAAAACTGCATCAGGGTAATCCAGCAGTGCTGCAAATGTTCTCTTTTCAGCGTCTGAAATACTATCATAGTGAGCACTCAGAAACCCCTGTAACAAAAGATCGAGCTCCAACATGCCACGCCGACAATGCCAATATAAACGATCCCTCTCTAGAGATTTATCGGCAGATTTTCCCATAAATTTGATAATAAATATTCAATTTAATACAATAGGTTACACGATACTTTACGTGGAACGCTTTAACATTAACTGCTTGATCAGGCCAATAGCCCGGGTCGGATTCAGACCCTTTGGGCACACGTCCACACAATTCATGATCGTATGACAGCGGAACAATTTGTAGGGGCCTTCCAGAACTTCGAGGCGACCTGCTGTTGCCTGGTCTCGACTATCCGCCAAAAACCGCCACGCTTGCAACAATGCAGCAGGGCCTAAAAACTTGTCAGGATTCCACCAGAAGGAAGGGCATGATGTAGTACAACACCCACATAAGATACATTCATACAACCCATCCAGCTCATCGCGCTCTTCCGGGCTTTGCAAACGCTCTACCTCCGGGTCCGGGTCTGTAACCGTCAGATAGGGCCTTACTTCACGATAATGTTGATAGAATGTACTCATATCAACGATTAGATCACGAATTACCGGCATCCCGGGCATAGGCCGTATTTCAACCGGTTCTTTCAGTTCCGATATTGGCGTGATACACGCAAGTCCATTACGGCCATTAATATTAATAGAGTCAGAACCACAAACACCCTCTCCACAGGAACGACGAAAGCTTAAAGTTTCATCCTGCTCTTTAAGTAACAACAGGGCATCCAGCAGCATCATGTCATCACTGACATCAAACAGTTCATAGTCCTTCATATAAGGACCACTATCAGTTTCCGGATTGTATCGATAGATAGAGAAACGCACCTAATAAACCCTCGGTTTCGGCGGGAATGAATCTACACTTATTGGCTTGATCCGCACTGGCTTGTAATCCAGCCTTCCGTCTTCAAAGTACAAACTATGTTTTAACCACTGCCCATCATCCCGATCAGGATAATCCACACGCGAATGGGCACCCCGACTTTCAGTACGCGCCTGCGCCGAAGTAATAGTCGCCAGGGCCAGCCCCATCAGATTTTCCAGTTCAAGTGCTTCTACCCTCGCGGTATTAAAAACCTTACTGTGATCTCTAAGTCTTACGCCCGGCAATCTTGCTGCCAGCCCTTTGATTTTTTCTACTCCTTCTGCCAACACTGCTGCATCACGAAATACACCACAATGATCCTCCATAGCCTTCTTTAATTCTTCACGTAGGCTATCTACAGTCTCACCCTCACCTTTCTGCTCCCAACGCGCCAGCCTTGATAAAGCCATGTCCGCAGCATCCTCTGAGAACGGCCTATGAAAACGGTTCTCACGTAAGTACTCAATAATGCTATTAGCGGCCGCCCTACCGAAGACCAGAATATCCAACAATGAATTACCACCCAGGCGATTTGCCCCATGTACCGAAACACATGCGCATTCACCCGCCGCATATAAACCTGGAATTGGCTCCTCTGGACTATGTCTTTCCGGAACTACAACCTGGGCATTCTTGTCCGTTGGAATACCGCCCATGGTGTAATGTGCTGTTGGATATACAGGGATAGGTTCATTTATCGGGTCAATATTCATAAACGTCATGGAAAGGTCTCGAATACCCGGCAAGCGCTTGCGGATCACGTCTTCATCCAGATGGTTTACCTTCAGCAGCACATGATCTTTATCAGGCCCACAACCACGGCCTTCCTTTACCTCGACTGCAATCGCACGGCTCACTACATCCCGACTAGCCAGGTCCTTTGCAGTCGGCGCATAACGTTCCATAAAACGTTCACCTTCACTATTTACAAGGTAGCCACCCTCGCCCCGAACACCTTCCGATATCAACATACCCTTTCCTGCAATTCCGGTAGGATGGAACTGAAAAAATTCCATATCCTGTAACGGAATGCCAGAGCGTAATGCCATCGCCAGACCGTCACCTGTATTGATTAACGCATTGGTATTGGTACGAAACAACTGACCTGCACCACCCGTGGCAATCAATGTGGTCTTCGCCTCTATTATCAGAGGCTCACCACTTTCTATTTCCATTACCACTGCGCCTAGCACATAACCATCTGCATCACGCATAAGATCCAGCGCAAAATATTCATCAAAAAAGTGTGTCTTGGCACGTATATTCTGCTGATAAAGCGTATGAAGAATTGCATGTCCAGTACGG
>DAOWEP010000022.1 GCA_030638455.1 Gammaproteobacteria bacterium | reverse complement strand
TCGGCGGTTACCTGATCGAGTTTTTTGTCTATGGCGGCTTCACATAATTCCACTAGGTCGGAGCGCAGGCGCATCATGATCGGTTGGGTTTCCGGGTCACCAAAGCGGCAGTTGAATTCGAGCACCTTGGGAATGCCTTCTTTACCTATCATGACACCAGCATATAAAAATCCGGTGTAGGGGTGGCCTTCTTCGGCCATACCTTTCACAGTTGGCTCTATGACCTGCTGCATGATTTGCTTGTGCATCTCTGGTGTGACCACCGGAGCAGGGGAGTAGGCGCCCATGCCGCCAGTGTTTGGGCCTTTGTCACCGTTATCACGTGCCTTGTGGTCCTGTGATGTAGCTAGCGGCAGGATGTGTTCTCCATCGGCCATTACGATAAAGCTGGCTTCTTCACCTTCCAGAAATTCTTCGATGACTACCCGGTGTCCGGCTTCACCAAATGCATTTCCTGCAAGCATGTCCTTGACCGCTGCTATGGCCTCATCTTCTGTTTGCGCAACGATAACGCCCTTGCCCGCAGCTAGCCCGTCTGCCTTGACGACGATAGGCGTGCCTTTCTCTCGAATGTACTGATTCGCTTCGTCTACATCGGTAAAGTTTTGGTACTCAGCAGTCAGAATGTTGTGACGCGCCAGAAAATCCTTGGAAAATGCCTTGGAGCCTTCAAGTTGTGCTGCCCCGGCGCTGGGGCCAAATATTCTCAGCCCCGCTTCCTGGAACTGGTCGACCACACCCAGTACCAGCGGTACCTCTGGGCCAACGATAGTGAGATCGACAGCACTGGTTTTAGCAAAGTCCAGAAGTGCGGCCACATCTTCTGCACCGATGGATACATTTTGCATTTTCGGTTCCTGTGCAGTGCCTGCATTGCCGGGCGCAACAAATACCTTTTCTACTTTTGTCGAGCCAGCACATTTCCATGCCAGGGCATGTTCACGTCCGCCACCACCAATAACCAGTACCTTCATCGTTTAATGCCTAAAGTGCCGCATGCCTGTAAACACCATGGCAATGTTGTGCTCGTCTGCGGCTGCAATTACTTCATCATCCCGCATGGAGCCACCGGGCTGAATCACGGCGGTAATACCGACTTCAGCAGCGGAATCGAGCCCATCCCGGAACGGGAAGAAGGCGTCAGATGCCATTACGGAGCCTTTAACTTCAAGATTCTCATCAGCAGCCTTGATACCGGCAATTTTCGCTGAGTACACGCGGCTCATCTGACCTGCACCAACACCTATGGTCATATTATCCTTGCAGTACACAATAGCATTGGATTTTACGAACTTGGCTACCTTCCATGCAAATAATAGGTCCTGCATTTCCTGTGCCGACGGTGTCCTTTTGGTCACTACCTTGAGATCGCTTTCTGTCACCATTCCCAGATCACGGTCCTGTACCAACAGTCCTCCATTTACGCGTTTAAAATCAAATCCAGGAACGCGTTGGTCTGTCCATTCTCCACAGGCCAGTACACGTACGTTCTTTTTAGCGGCCAGAACCGGTTTGGCATCTTCATTTACAGATGGTGAAATGATTACCTCTACAAACTGTCGTTCGGTAATGGCGGTTGCAGTTTCAAAATCCAGCGGTTGGTTGAAGGCGATAATTCCACCAAATGCAGAAGTTGGGTCTGTAGCATAGGCACGGTCATAGGCCTCCAGAATGCTTTTACCCGTTGCGACACCACATGGGTTGGCATGCTTAACGATCACGCATGCAGGCTCACCGAATTGCTTGACGCATTCCAGCGCTGCGTCTGTATCACCAATGTTGTTATAGGAAAGCTCTTTCCCCTGTAGTTGTTCGCCTGTAGCCACACTGACTTCAGTGGGGTTTGCCTCCACATAAAATGCAGCCTGTTGGTGGGGGTTTTCACCATAGCGCATTTCCTGTGTCTTGATGAACTGGGTGTTAAAGGTATTTGAAAAAGTAGAGATACTGTCGTCTTCGTTGATCTTGCCAAGGTAGTTTGCAATTGCGCCATCATAACGTGCGGTATGCTCAAATACCTTTCTGGCTAACTGGAAGCGTGTTGTATCTGTAATTGCGCCTTGATTGGTATTCATTTCGTCCAGTACGCGTTTGTAATCCGAGGCATCCACGACCACGGTAACATCCTTATGGTTTTTTGCTGCTGAACGTAACATCGTGGGCCCACCGATGTCGATATTTTCAATGGCCATTTCAAGGGAGCAGTCCGGTCTGGCAATAGTCTGCTCAAACGGATACAGGTTAACGATGACCAGATCGATTGGCGGAATGTTATTTTCCTCCATTACCTTGTCATCTGTACCGCGCCTGCCCAGTAGCCCACCGTGTATCTTCGGGTGTAACGTTTTAACTCGCCCATCCATCATTTCGGGAAAGCCGGTGTAGTCAGAAACTTCAATGACCTGAACACCATTGTCTGCGAGAAGTTTGGCGGTACCTCCGGTAGAAAGAATCTCTATTTGCTGTTGCTGTAGTTGTTTTGCCAGTTCTACAATTCCGGTTTTATCCGACACGCTGATCAGTGCGCGTTTTATTTTTGCCATAGTTTTGCCCATAGATCGTTTTACCTGAAATGGTTTGCTAATGAATAATTGTTTCTAAAATACTGTTTACCAGGATTGTTTGTTAAAAGTTGCCTGGATAAGGCGTTGAAGATACCGGATACGCCTGCTTATTTTCGGGGTCATGCATCAAAAATACGAAGCCCCTGTATCAGATCCGACTATATGGACTGATCAGGGGCTACATATATAGATTTTTTACTACTCGTAACCGGGTAGAACTATTATTGTGCTATTAGCAGGTACTGGTCAGTAGCAGATCGTTAGTAGCAGACTGCTACGTTCGAACTACGGAGTCTCCTGCTATAGAAATTATTGGTTAAGGCTGTGTATCGCCAGTTTTTTACGCAGTGTGCTACGGGTAATGCCTAGCATTTCTGATGCGCGGGTCTGGTTTCCTTTCACTTTTTCCATAACTGCGGTTAACAATGGTTTTTCGACTTCACTTATGACCATACGATACAGATCGTTTGGTGCATGTCCATCCAGGTCCTTGAAATAATGCTCCATGGCAATACTTACGTAATTGGCCAGTGTAACTCGTGGGCGGTCGGCAGTTGTTGCCTCCTTGCGCGGTTCAAGTTCTTCATTCACGTTCAAAAAATTCATGCAGCTAACCCCTCTCTTTTATCATTTGCCAATCGCTCAAAAAAATCTTTGGTCATGGCTAGTTGTTGTTCTATTGTTTCTGCTTTGTTTACTGCGTTACGAAATGCTGCTCCGCCATGCTGTCGTTTGCTGTACCAGGAAATATGTTTGCGCGCCATACGGACGCCAGTGTATTCCCCGTAAAACGAATACAGATTATCCAGATGTGAGAGCAGAATGTCACGGATTTCTTCAACATCCGATTCCGGAAGTTTTTCTCCCGTAGTAAGAAAATGGTTTATTTCACGGAAGATCCAGGGTCTTCCTTGCGCGGCCCTGCCTATCATCAGGCCGTCGGCACCTGTGTAATCAAGTACATGGCGAGCTTTTTCTGGTGTTGTGATATCACCATTGGCAATTACCGGGATGCAGACAGACTGTTTCACTGCGCGAATCGTGTCATATTCAGCATCACCTTTGTAACCACAGGCACGGGTACGACCATGAACTGCAAGTGCCTGTATACCGCTTTGTTCTGCAATACGGGCAATGTTAATAGCGTTACGGTTTTCCCTGTCCCATCCTGTGCGGATTTTCAGGGTAACCGGAACTGGAACAGCGGATACTACGGCTTCCAGGATTTCTGTTACCAATGGCTCGTTTTGTAACAGGGCCGAACCTGCCATTACATTACAAACTTTTTTTGCCGGGCAACCCATATTAATATCAATAATCTGCGCGCCATTATTCACGTTGAACCTTGCGGCCTCGGCCATCATTTCTGGATCAACCCCCATGATCTGTACGATTCTGGGTTCAACCTCACCCTCATGGTTTGCCCGGCGCTGGGTTTTTTTACTGCCCCATAACAATGAATTGGATGAAACCATTTCAGATACGGCCATGCCTGCGCCCAACTGTTTACATAGTTGACGGAACGGGCGATCAGTAACACCTGCCATAGGGGCCAGTACAAGGTTATTACTTAATTTAAAAGTTCCAATTTTCATATTCTTACTGTTTTAACTTGCTGCTTTAAATAGAAAGAGTATACGAACTTAATTAATTACTTATTTAATTAAAAACTTATGTTCAGTTGATTCAGGTTCATTGTTGTAAGTTATTATTTATTTTCCAATCGACCGCTCTAAAATTTTAGTCTTGATCTATCCAGATAGGCCGTGAAAGTGCTCAAATAATACTCTCAAATGCCTGCAGGATAAAGCAGAAAAAAAGATTAAATCGTTTCAGTGGTTTGCGAGGCCTCAGTGAATTAATTCACTATTTTAGTGCGCTGATAGCATGAAGTTTTGTGAATTTTCGGTTGATGATTTCTAGAATGATTACAAAAAGTCAATCTGAAATGCGGAGGCCTCTTTTTCTGGCTTTAGTAATTCCAGGGTCAGGCTGACGGGGGTAAGTGGCTCCAGTCCCTGCTTGATATCAACGGAAGGATCCAGATATACATCGGGTTTGAAACGACGCATGGCGGTTGTCTTTCCATAAGTATCAGACAAATCAACCTGTATGACAGGAAAGGGCTGGATATGTTCGGCCTTGTTTACAAAGCTTAACTGTATGATCAACGCATCTTTGTTATTTGTCGGGGCAATTAATACATCACGACTCAGTAGATGAAGTAGTGACAGGTCTTTTTTATGAGGTATATCGCACTGTAAATATTCACACATAATGGTAAGCCAGGGACGAAGGCGTGGATCCATGGACAACTTTTCACGCGAGAAATACGCGTACTGCAATGTTAGTGTGGAGATTAAAATCAGAGAGCAGAATCCCCAGAAGAGCGTATGTGTTTTCTTTTTGGGTGTCTGCTGGGCGGTCAGATCTTCTTGAAGGATGATTGGTGCATCCTCGTCCGTGAATTCGTATTCAGGATTGTCTTTGCTCTCATCCTTTAAGGCATTTATGATTTCCGAAAGGGTATCGTTTTGTTGGGGTTCTTCAGTTAGCTCTTCAGGAAATGTAAAGTTTTGGGAGTCATCCTGAACATCTTCCATTGTTTTTGCGAAGCTGTCCGCTTCTGTATTTGACTCAATTGAATCAAACTCTGGTTCAGAGGGCGGGGTTTCGGTAGACAGGAACGCCAGCGCATTAAATATTTCACTGCACTGACCACAGCGAACCGTGCCTTCAGCTTTTTCTAATTGCTCATCGTCGACACGAAAAACAGTATGACAGTTTGGGCATTTAGTGGTTTGTATGGTCATGTTCTTATGTGTAGATGGTTTTGTGGTGTTGATTTCCTGCAAGGTATCCTATTTCTTTATAAAAGTCGCGTCCCTGCTACGCATACCCAATCATCTCGTATATTGGCTGGGTGCATCCTGAACCATTTCTGGTATACGTTGGTTATTTCCGGTAGCTGGGATTCAAGAATTCCTGAAAGCAATATTTTACCACCAGTTTGGACAAATGTAGCCAGTATAGGCGCAAGCGTTACTAGTGGGCCTGCAAGAATATTAGCCAATACCAGATCAACTCCTTTTTCCGGCATTGCATCAGGGTTTGTACCTTTGGCATGTTCAGGTTCAATAATAGTTATCACCTTTTCGACCTGATTTTTTACCGCATTGTCCTTGCATGCAATCAGGGCCTGAGGGTCATTGTCGATTGCCCATGCGTGTTTTGCACCCAGCAACAATGCCGCAATGGCCAACACGCCTGAGCCACAGCCAAAGTCAATAACAGACATATTTTCCGGGCGATTTGATTCCAGCCATTCAAGGCATAGGGCGGTGGTTGCATGTGTTCCAGTCCCAAATGCAAGACCAGGATCCAGTTTGAGATTGATTGCTTCAGGTTCGGGAGGTTCAAAACCATCCGGGCAGATCCACAGACCCTTGCCAAATTGCATCGGCTTGAAGTTATCCATCCATGCACGGGTCCAGTCACGGTCTTCCAGTGGCTGGATAGATAGCCCGGGCAAGGTATCCAGTGCTAATGAGTCTAGAAGCTGGGTACTGACTTTATCCATATCCGTATGGGTATCAAACAGTCCGGTTAGTCGGATGCTGTTCCATAGGGGTGTTTCTCCGGGGCCCGGCTCAAGCAACGCCTGGTCTGCTGCATCCAGTAGTGTGACGGACAATGCGCCGGCATCCAGCAATGCCTGCTCAACGGCATCTAGTTGATCGGGGTTGGTATCCAGAAACAATTGCAGCCAGGGCATAATTATCAGGGATAAGTAACTAGTTGCTAGTCATTAGAAAAAACATTGTTACAGCAATTCATTTATCTTTTCCCTGGCACCTGGAAACTCGCCACTGATTTTATATTCCCAGTTTCTTTTCCAGATAATGGATGTTGGTTCTGCCTCTCTTGAATGCGGCATCACCGATCAGATCAAGTTGTAGTGGGATATTACATTTGATCCCTTCAATGACGGTTTCAGTAAGCGCCAACTGCATACGCTTGAGGGCACTCCTTCGGTCGTGACCATGAGTGATTAATTTACCAATCATGGAATCATAATTTGGCGGAACGGTATAATTGTCATAGATGTGTGTATCCATCCGGACGCCGGGCCCGCCAGGGGCATGGAACTCGACAATTTTCCCGGGGCTCGGCATGAAGTTTTCCGGGTCTTCAGCATTGATGCGACATTCAATTGCATGGCCAGTGATTGTTATATCTTCCTGTCGGATAGAGAGTGGCTCACCTGCCGCAATCAGTATTTGCTCGCGGACAATATCTACACCAGTAATCATCTCCGTTACCGGATGCTCTACCTGAACTCGTGTATTCATCTCAATAAAGTAGAATTCATCATCCTGATACAGGAACTCAAAGGTGCCAGCACCGCGGTAGCCGATATCCAGACAGGCCTGCGTGCATATCTTGCCTATGCGTTCACGTTGTTCTTCTGTGATTCCGGGGGCGGGCGCTTCTTCAATCACCTTTTGATGACGGCGTTGCATTGAGCAATCTCGTTCACCCAGATGAATAGCATTGCCAT
>DAOWEP010000115.1 GCA_030638455.1 Gammaproteobacteria bacterium | reverse complement strand
ATGAGGGCAACTGTCGGGAGAATCAGTGCTGCGCCAGCGGAACCAAAGTTACCCCAGCCGCCATAAATTCCCTGGGCGATGCCGGCTTGCCTGGCTGGGAACCATTCACTAATCATACGAATACCGATGACAAAGCCGGCCCCGACAAAGCCTAGCAGGAAACGCATCAATGCCAGCTGTTCATAACTTTCTGCGACGGCAAAGCCGAAACAGAGAAAGCTGGAAACAAATAAAAGTAGAGTATAGATACGGCGTGGGCCAAAGGCATCCACCAGCATTCCGATAATAATACGAGCTGGAATAGTCAGGGCTACGTTGAGGATCAGCAGGGTTTTGACTTCCTGGTCGGTAAGGCCGAAGGTTTCACGCATGGCGGCCAGTAATGGAGCATGGTTAAACCAGACAAGGAAACTGATGAAAAAGGCAAACCAGCTTAAATGCAGAATTTTTGTTTTTCCGCTAAAAGACAAAAGATTAAGCCTTGAATTATCTTCCTGCATTTACAAACACTCCTTTAATTAAATTAAATATATTACGGGCTAACTAAACGCATCCTGTTAGCAAGCTGATTGCAAAGGCTGTGCCAGATTTAAAAACAATTGAAATGTAAGAAGATATTCAGGATGAAATGAAAATTGGAAAAAGAAGTGCACTAACTTTGTGCATTAATAGTTGGAAATTTATCAAGATTCGGTTTGTAGGCGCTATGTTAGTGCATGCTGATATATTAATTTAGTACTCTGTAGATAATAAGATATAAGGATATTTCAATTTCCTTAATAAAAGCAGCCATCTAAAATAATTTTCCTGTGTTTTCGCTGAGCTGGCACACAAGTTGCTCTATGGATACTAACGAATAAGTAAGTGAAACAAATTCATAGATAACCGCATAGTTGGAGTGCCGTGCAATGAAAGAGAAACTGGTCGTTATTGGAAATGGAATGGCGGGAATCCGTGCAGTTGAAGAGCTGTTAAAGATTGCACCCGATACCTATGAAATCTCCGTGTTTGGTGCTGAGCCATACGGAAATTACAACCGCATCATGTTGTCACCTGTATTGGCGGGTGAAAAAACCATTGACGAGATCATGCTCAATGACGAGCAATGGTATGTTGATAACGGTATTACCCTGCATAAAGGTAAAGAGGTTACCGAGATCGATCGTGTGAATCGAAAGGTAATTTCTGCTGATGGTACAACAGAAGAATATGATCGCCTGTTGATTGCGACCGGTTCCAGTCCCTTTATTATCTCTGTACCCGGGCATGATCTTGAAGGTGTAGTTCCCTTCCGTGATATCCAGGATGTAAATCAGATGCTGGATGCAGCCAGTAAGCACAAACATGCGGTTGTGATTGGTGGTGGACTGCTCGGACTGGAGGCGGCCAATGGCCTGAAGGAGCAGGGCATGAACGTTACTGTTGTGCACCTTATGGATAGTCTGATGGAGCGCCAGCTTGATCAACCAGCCAGTGCTATGTTGAAGTCTTCACTGGAAGAGCGAGGATTGCAATTCATTCTTGAGGCACAGACTGAGGCCATTCTTGGTAAAGATCGTGTTGAAAAAGTACGTTTCAAGGATGGCACCGAAATTTACACGGACCTTGTCGTCATGGCAGTAGGTATTCGTCCTGATTTTACTTTGGCCGAAAAGGCCGGTATTCATTGTGAGCGTGGCATTGTGGTCAACGATACGATGCAAACATTTGACCCTCGTGTTTATTCTGTGGGGGAGTGTGTTCAGCATCGGGGTCAGACCTATGGTCTGGTTGCGCCTCTATTCGAGATGGCCAGGGTATGCGCTAATCATCTGGGGCAGCATGGCATCGGGCGTTATGAAGGAACAGTTACTTCTACCAAGCTCAAGGTGACAGGTATTGATTTATTTTCAGCAGGTGATTTTAATGGAGACGAAAACACTGAAAGCCTGGTTTTTCAGGATGCTGCTCGTGGTGTGTATCGAAAGCTGGTGGTTCAGGATAATAGAATCAAAGGTGCGGTGATGTATGGAGATACGATTGATGGTGCCTGGTATTTTGATTTAATGCGGGATGAAACTGATATTTCGGATTTTCGTGACAAGTTGTTATTTGGTCAGGCACATCTTGGAGATTCCGGGCATGGTGAGGAACACCGGGTGATTTCCCTTTCGGATAATGCAGAGGTTTGTGGATGTAACGGCGTATGCAAGGGCGATATTGTAAAGGCCATTACAGAGAAAAAACTGTTTACTCTGGAAGATGTTCGGGCTCATACCAAAGCATCCAGTTCCTGTGGTTCCTGTACTGGCATGGTAGAGGCCCTGTTGGCACATACAGTGGGCGGCGATTATTCTGTTGCACCGCATTTAAAGCCCATGTGTGGCTGCACAGAGCATAGCCATGATGTGGTTCGGGAATCAATCGGAAAAATTGAACTGAAGTCTATTCCGGATGTAATGAGCGTGCTGGATTGGGATACTCCGGACGGATGTCCAAAGTGCCGCATGGCGCTTAATTATTATTTACTCTGTGCGTGGCCAGGGGAATATCAGGATGCAAGTCAGTCTCGATTTATCAATGAGCGTGCACATGCAAATATCCAGAAGGATGGCACCTATTCCGTGATACCCCGCATGTGGGGTGGTGATACTACACCGAAAGAACTCAGGGCCATTGCCGAGGTAGCTGAAAAATACAAGGTCAAAACCGTGCATGTGACCGGCGGTCAGCGAATCGCGTTATTTGGGTTGAAGAAAGATGAATTGCCAGCTGTTTGGAATGATCTTAACAAGTCAGGACTGGTTTCAGGACATGCTTATGGTAAGGCCTTACGTACCGTTAAAACCTGTGTTGGCAAGGAGTGGTGTCGGTTTGGCACGCAGGATTCCACGCAAATGGGCATTGAGCTGGAAAAAATGACCTGGGGTTGCTGGACGCCGCATAAATTCAAGCTGGCAGTTTCTGGATGCCCACGTAACTGCGCAGAGGCAACCATCAAGGATATGGGGGTGGTTTGTGTTGATTCCGGTTACGAGCTACACGTAGGTGGCAACGGTGGCATTAAAGTACGTGTCACCGATTTCCTTTGTGCAATAAAAACGGAGGAAGAGGTTAAAGAGTATTGTGCTGCCTTTATGCAGTTATATAGAGAGAAAGCGCACTATCTGGAACGTACAGCCCCCTGGATTGAGCGCGTAGGTCTCACTTATGTAAAAGAGCATATTGTTGAAGACGAAGAAAGTCGTAAAGTCCTTGCAGAACGTTTTCTATATTCACAGAAGTTCTCACAGGACGATCCCTGGAAAGAACGGGCAGAAGGATCTGACAAACATGAATTTGAACCTTTGAAAGAGTTAGTTGCTGACTTAAAAGCAGGTTAATGGCGTATGAATGAAAACTGGATAGAAGTAGGTAGTGTGGATGATGTCCCTGTACAGGGTGCTCGTGTAGTCAAGACAGAGGGCGGCGATATTGCCATATTTAGAACCGAGAAGGACGAGATATTTGCCCTGCGAGATAAATGTCCTCATAAGGGTGGCCCATTATCACAGGGGTTCGTGCATGGAAAAAAAGTAGCCTGTCCTATGCATAACTGGAATATAAATCTGGATAGTGGCATTGCAGTTGCACCGGATGAGGGATGCGCTGCGAGATATCCGATTATGATAAAGGACGGCAATATCTTGTTGTCACTTACTCCTGACGAAGGTGCTTCTGATAACTAAGAATACTGATAAATAAATATATTGAGTGACATTATGTTATTTGGTCGTAAACACAAAAATCCAATCAAGATAGTTGATAAAGAAGTTGTAGACTGGAAATACACGACTTGTGGCTACTGTTCAACAGGGTGTTCCATAGAAGTAGGTCTGGATAAAACGGGTAAGGCCGTCAGCTCACGTGGTGTAGCAAGTGCAGATGTTAATCGCGGGAAGCTCTGTCTAAAGGGGATCTTTGAACACGAGCTGTTTTACAGTGAGAATCGTGGCCGTGTTCCGCTCATGCGCAACCAGTATTATGAAGACTTTCAGGAGGCGGGCTGGGATCAGACGCTGGACAGGACGGCCTCTGAAATAAAGCGGATTCAGGATACCTATGGCCGTGATGCATTTGCAATAGTCTCTACTGGTCAGATCATGACAGAAGAGTTCTATACGCTTGGTAAACTGGCGCGTGGTGTATTGGGTACGAATAACTATGATGGTAATACTACGCTCTGTATGTCCTCTGCGGTATCCGGGTATAAACGCTCCTTTGGTTCAGATGGCCCCCCGGGGTGCTATGATGATTTTGAGCATACCGAATGTTTGCTGGCCATTGGTTCTAATCTTCCCGAACAGCATCCGATTATTTTCTGGCGTCTGAAGCAGGCACTGGAAAAACGAAAATTTCCTGTAATTGTTGTCGATCCCCGGGTCACCATGATGGCGCAGATGGCAGATATCCATCTGCCGGTAACACCCGGTACCGATGTTGTGCTGTTAAATAGTCTGGCACATGTGATACTGGATGAAGGGCTTCAGGATCGCGAATATATAGAGTCACATGCTAATGGTTTTAGTGAATATTCCGAACTGGTAAAGGAATATGATCCAGTATCTGCATCCAGAATATGCGGTATTGATGAAGATACCATTCGAAATGTTGCGCGCCTGTATGCAAAGGCCAATGCAGCCATGAGTATATGGACCATGGGTATCAATCAAAGCACCCATGGTTCGGATGGTGTAGTCGGCATTAACAATCTAAACTTGATTACTGGCAATGTAGGTAAGCTTGGTGGTACCAGCCTGTCTATTACCGGTCAGTGTAATGCAATGGGTACCCGTGAATGGTCATCCTGTTCCGGGTTGCCCGGATACCGAGCATTGGAGCACGAGCAGGACCGCACCGATATTGCCAATTTCTGGGGCATAGATAAAGAGTTTTTTCCCAAAAAGCGCGGCATGTTTCAGACCGATATTTTTCCGGCCATTGAAACGGGTCAGATCAAGGGGCTGTGGATTATTGCCACTAATCCGATGACCTCAATGAGTGATACCGCACGAATTCGGAAGACGTTAGAAAAACTGGAATTTCTGGTCGTGCAGGATGCGTATGAAGATGTTGAAACCAATGAATATAGCCATGTGTATTTTCCTGCGGGCTTGTGGGCGGAAAAAGAAGGATGTTTTACCAATACCGAGCGCAGGGTAAACCTGATCCGTAACGTATTACCTCCGTATGCTGATTCAAAACCGGACTTGTGGATTTTTAACCAGATGGAAAAACGGTTTGAACAGGGTAAAAAGATTACGTTCCCGGAGACAGCAGAAGGCGTATTTGAAGAGCTTCGTCAGCTTTCAAAAGGCCGAATGCTGGATTATTCCGGTATGAGTTACGACAAGATCGAAAAACAACGTGGAATTCAATGGCCATGTACGGAAGGTGACGAAACTGGTAATGCACGCCTGTATACAGACGGGAAGTTCCAGCATGAGGACCAGAAGGCAAAGCTAATTCCTCTCCCGTTTGTTGATAATAATGAACGACCGGATGATGGCTATCCGTTCTGGTTGAACAGTGGGCGTGTAGTAGAGCATTTCCATACACGCACCCGTACCGGTAAATTAGGTAACCTCAACAAGTTCAGTCCAACACCCTATATGGAAATGAACCCGGATGCGGCCAGTGAATTGGGGGTAGAACATGGCAGCTATGCGCGGCTTATTTCAAGACGTGGTGATGCCGTAGTCATGGTGCAGCTAACGCAACGGGTAGCACCCAATATGGTATTCATTCCGTTTCACTTCCATGAATGTGTCAATCGTCTGAGCCTGGGTTTGCTTGACCCGCATTCCCGTCAGCCTGCGTATAAACAATGTTCAGTGAAGATTGAACCTGTTGCTGACCAGTCTGCTGCGGCTGTACGTAACCTTGCTGCCAGATCATTCTAGTGACGACTATGTACAGATTTCGAGAAGATGAACAGGATTATGCGGTTCTCCCTGATGTGAAGCCGCCAGAACTTAACCAGTATGGTAAGCCAATTCAGCTTGTCGAGGAAAATGATGCGCTCGCAAAAAAATCCCTGAATATAAACGGTGACTCATCGATTGGAGAAAACCCGAACCGGTACAAGCAGCACGGGTTTTACTTCAATGCTGATAATTGTATTTCCTGTCATGCCTGTGAGTCTGCCTGTAGTGAAAAGAATGATTTACCCGCACATCTCGCATTTCGCTCAGTAGGTTATATCGAGGGAGGTACTTATCCGGCCTATCAGCGCCTGAATATTTCCATGGCCTGTAACCATTGTGATGACCCTGTTTGTCTTAAGGGTTGTCCTACCAGGGCATATACCAAGTTTGCCGAATATGGCGCGGTGTTACAGGACCCGGACATCTGTTTTGGTTGTGGTTACTGTACCTGGGTTTGTCCATACAATGCACCGCAACTCGATACCAACGCAGGTCATGTTTCCAAATGTAATATGTGTGTGGACAGGCTTGAACAAGGTTTAAAGCCCGCCTGTGTTTCTGCCTGTCTGGCAGGTGCGCTGGATTTTGGTGTTATCGAAACAAAACCGGAAAACCGAGACCAGTTGGAAGTGCAAATCCCGGGGTTTCCTGACCCGGAAATTACTCATCCCAATATTCGTTTTCAGCAGAACAAAAGTCTGCCACGTGAAATGACCAGGCCAGACTCCATGCCGTTACGATATGAGCGGGACGAGCAGGGGCAGGGTGCCTATAAGGCAAAGGTGCGCAAGAAAAATAAAGATAGACAGTGGGGTTTGAGTAAGCTTCGTTCGAGAGAAGACCCGCTAGTTGTATTTACCTTAATCACCCAGACAGTTGTCGGTGCTTTCATGGCGCTGTTCCTGGGTAATGAGGTATTGGGGTTCGAGTCGTTGTCCATAGAGCATTCTCCGATCGCTGTTCCTGTATTTCTGTTTACTCTGTTGGCCCTGGAAACTTTTGCACTGGTACTGTCTACCATGCATTTAGGAAAGCCACATCGATTTTATCGCTCCTTTAACAATCTCAGGTACTCTCCGGTTAGCAGGGAAGTAGCAGGCATTGCCGTTTTTTTTAATATGTTGGGTGTTTATACATTGTTGACAGTATTGCCTTCAATCTTTCAGGAGATGCCAAAAGACCTGATAACCAGTTTGCAGAGTTTTTTTGGCTGGGCTGCGGTAGTAGCGGGGCCTGTCGCCCTATACTTTATGTGCAAGATCTACCATATAAAGGCCAGGCCCTTCTGGAATCACTGGCAGGTGTATACCTCGTTCTACGGTAGCATGTTGAGTCAGGGATCCTTGTTAACAGGACTGGTGTTTGCTGGTGTGCTTGCAGGGAAGGGTGCTTCTTATATCGAACTAATGCAGTTGCTATCTGTAACTGTATTGGCTGGTCTGGTTCTTGAAGCTGTTGGGCTGGTATTCCATGCACGTGACCTTGAGAAACGTGGAGGGGAGGGCGCAGCATCACTCCATGAACAGTTCACTACCTTTGGTAAAACCTATATATCTCGTAATATTGGCCTGGCTTTGTCCATAGTAGCGGTATCAGTACTAGTTTTGTCGGGTGTAGATGGCTGGGGTGGATATAGTGGTTGGTTTCTAACGGGTGTAATGCTACTAGCTACTTCTTTGGTTGGCCGCGCACTTTTTTATGTGCTGGTCATACCGACCACCATGCCGGGCGCATTTTTTTGGCGTAACCAGAGTTTTCAGGAGCATGCGCGTGAAACAGGTCTGGCGAATATGCAGCAGGTAGGCGTGGTAGCTGACATACATTGAGTACAAAGTTCAAAAATAAAACTGGGGTGTAATATGTATCCAAATATGCAAACCAAAAGCATTAAGGTAAACGGAGAAGATGTTCTGACCTGTGGTGAAGGTTATATCGTTAATCTTGATGAATGGTCGGAAGACTTTACACTTGTTCTAGCCAGCGAAGAAGGACTGGAATTGACGAATGAGCACTGGGAGGTAATTCGTTTTATCCGTGATTTTCATCATAAGCATGGTGTGCAGGCCAGTGTACGGGAAATGATAAAGCATTTCAGATCGGTATGGGGCAAGGAAAAGGGAAGTAATCCATATCTACATAAAATCTTCCCAAAGGGCGGACCACAAAAGCAGGGGAATCGTCTGGCGGGGATACGCAGAACGAAAGGCGAGCACTAAGCTCTTGCTGATCCCCTTAGAAAAACGACTTCATAGACGGAGGAGGTAGGGTCGAGTCTGGAACGGAGACCGAGAGAGTATTGGCGACTGCATGGACGCAGAAGGTAGAGCAACGCATGGAGCAGTTGCCGAGGAAGATCTCTACCTAACCATCATGACGAGGAAAATGACAAAGCCAATCACTGCAAGTAGGGGTAACAGATAACCCATCCAGTCTTTGGTAGTACCCTTTGGCGTATGTTTTAGCGCATGGCGCATTCGCGGGAAAATGAAAATCAGCATAGCGCCAAGTAACAGTGCAGATCCAATTTTTATCCAGTCCATATCAATACCTTTAATATGATGGGTTCAATCGCCGCTCGGTCTCCGTTCCAGACTCGACTCTAACACCTACATCCATGTAGGCGTCCTGCGCTCGCAGCATACCGTACGTCCATGTACATAAAGAAGCCCCGACATGCGGGGATTCTTTATGGGGTAGGGTATAACTCTAGTCTCTACCCCTGAAGGCACCCAGTATATGTAACAGCGCCTGGAACATATTCAGCAATGATAGGAACAGGCTGGCGGTTGCCATAATGTAATTGGTTTGACCGCCATGGATGATCGAGGAAGTCTCATACAGAATGAAACCGCTCATAATCATAATGACTACAGCGCTAATGGCTAGTTGCAGGGCAGGCATGGCAAAGAAGATGTTTGCCACTGCAGCCAGTATAACCACAAACATGCCCACCATCAGAAAACCGCCCATAAAGCTGAAATCTTTGCGGGTGGTCAGGGCATACCCGGACAGGCCAAGGAAAATAGCACCTGTGCCACCGAGGGCCGTCATGACAATACTCGGGCCGGCGGGCATATTCAGGTAGAAGTTGATGACCGGGCCAAGACCCAGCCCAAACAGGCCGGTAATGGCAAAAATAACGGGGATACCGCTAGCCGAATTTGCAGTACGCGGCAGTACAAACCAGAGCATGGCAATGGCGACAATACTAGCAATCAGTCCCGCGCCATGACTCATGTTCGCGGATATGGCAATAAATGCAGTCACCGCACTGAACAACAGTGTTGTGGAAAGCAGGATGTAAGTGTTACGGATGACCTTATTGGTTGCTAATACAGCTGTACTTTGACGTGATGCAACTTGTCCGAAGTTATTCATTCCGGTTGGACCTCTCTTTAGGTTGAAATAAATGGTTCTAATTGGCTAATTATAGTAAAGATTTGCCGGTATTTGTATAACAATCTTGTTAAAAAATCAAGGATTTACACTCATTAATAGACAAGATAAGGGTAAAATAGTTCAGTTTCAACCCTTGTGGCTATATTTATACGGCTAGTATGCCGGATACTCATCCCTAAATAAGCAGGCTTTGGCTAGGCAGGATGTAGTGATGGATAGAAATTCCACAATATAAATCTGTCTGAGCACTAGTCAAAGACAGGGCGTTTCATGTATCCTTTTGCGCTCGATTTAGGCTGGTGAAACAGGGACAAGTTTAGGCAATTAAAGTCAGCTATATTTCGAAATCTGGAGAGGTGGCACGATTCCAGAGACGGAATCGGTAGACTGCGTCTGGACGAACCCATGGATGGGTGAAGGTAGAGTAATGCAGGAGCAATTACCGAACGAGCAGTCGAGAGCGGCTAGCCGCTATTAAGGTATAGGAATTACTAGTTAGAGTGTTGTAAAAATAAAAATTGTAGTGTTTTGGAGAGGTGGCAGAGCGGTTGAATGCACTGGTCTTGAAAACCAGCGAGGGTTTATCCCCTCCCAGGGTTCGAATCCCTGCCTCTCCGCCATATAATCAATAAGTTACATGTGCTTTTTGATATAAATATCACCTTTCCATGATGGCCAAGACGGTTTTATTCTCTTAGTGCTATGCCTTGCTGGGCAAGATCGGGCTCGCCGCAATGGTGTAAGATAAATTTCCGACTGCGATCACGCATTTTTATCGCTACGTCCCAGTTGTCTTTGTGTGAATCCTTCTTGAGCTCATTCGGGTCAATAGGCTCGCCTATGGTTATAGATATCGAACCTTGATGAGGGAACCAGGATCCAGAGCGCAACATTGAACGTGTGCCCCTGATGGCTACGGGGATTACGGGTGCGCCGGCTTCTGCGGCAGTGGTAAAAGCGCCTAATTGAAAAGGTCTTAATCCAGGAATACGGGTAAATGTACCTTCAACAAAAAACATTAATGCTTGTCCTTCTTTAAGCAAACTGCAAAGGCGTTGGGTGAGTTCAACGCCTTTTCTGGTTTCAAAGCGTTCAACAAATTCAGTATGTATATTTATTAATGGTACACGAGTGATAAATCTGTTTGCCAATTCTTCTTTTGCGATAAAACGAAAATGCCCTGGTAACGTTGCCACCAGGGCATAGCTATCCAGGTAGCTGGCATGATTTGCCGCTAATACATAGGCCTTTCCATCTGTCGGAAGATTTCCCAGTCCATTGACCTTGATGGGTGTTGCAGTAGCTTTTGCCAGCAGCCTTGCGCAGCCGCACATGATAGACCAACGCCACGAAAAGACGGGTAAAAATGTGGTGGCTAGCCAGACGATCGGTGCCAGTATGCCATAGGCGCACCAGGCATATACGGCAAAAAGCGTAGATTTTATATATCGCAACGAGCGTTGTATTTGCGGCATGATGCTGGCTAATGTCAGTCTCGCCACTTGCCAGCTTACGCTTGGCTGATCCTTTCCAATCGCGCCTTTTTCATAAACTTCACGACTTGCAGCACGACGAATTTTTCCACTTGATGTTTTTAAAACAGTATTGGGTGGTGCCAATATTACTTCATCGGGTGGTGAGCCGATTAGGTCGGTTGCCAGAATGTTAATTTCACTTCGCAGTTTTTCTTTTACGGCAGCGTCTTTGTTATGGGTCTCTGCCAGGACGATCAGACGTTCTGTTCCTGTTTTAATATTCTCACTTCCGAATACTGCGACACGACCCGTTCTAATGCCGGGGATATTTCCCACCGTTTCTTCCAGTTCATGTGGATAAATGTTGCGTCCGGCACGGATGATGATGTCCTTGATACGACCCGTGACATAAACCTCAGCATTGGCGATATAGGAAAGGTCACCTGAATCCAGCCAGTCTCCATCAAACAGATCTTGTGTTTTTGCTGCATCACGATAATAGCCACTAGTACAAGATGGACCCCGGAATTGTAATCTCCCTTCCTGACGTTCAGGTAATTCATGCCCTGCGGGGTCTATTACTCTAATCTGATGCATGGGTAAAGGGGGACCACTGGAAACAAATTTTAAAGCATTTTTATCGTCACCTTGTATTGGTTTTGCATGACCTGATCGCATAAAGGTGCCGCGTTCGATATGATCAATGAGTGGTCCTCTGTCTAAAGGTGGGAATGCAAGGCCTACCGATGATTCTGCCAGGCCGTATACCGGCATCATTGCTTTGGAATTGAAATTAAACGAAGCAAAGTGTTGATCAAAATCTTGTATGGTTTCCGGGCTGACCGGTTCGGCACCATTGAAAGCAGCGCGCCAGGAGCTGAGGTCTAGTTCCTGCAGATCTTCATCCTTTAATCGACGTAAGCAATATTCATAGCCGAAGTTTGGTGATGCTGACAAAGTGCCTCGGTAGTGGTGAATTGCCCATAGCCAGCGTTCCGGTCTTGCCAGAAAGCTCAATGGTGACATTACCACAAATAGCGCTGCATAGTATAAACTCCCTAGCCACGCACCAATTAAACCCATGTCATGATAAAGTGGCAACCAACTGATAAAGATATCTTTAGGTCCGGCATTAACAACTTGTCCCATAGCACGAATATTGGCAAGCAAGTTACTATGGGTAAGAACCACGCCTTTCGGGTTACCAGTACTACCGGATGTATATTGTATAAATGCAACGTCATTAGCACTTAAAACAGGCGGTGTTGATATGCCGGTTGTTGCCATAAGTTCAGTGACCGATACGATATGTTGTAGATTGGGGACCTGAGACTTAAGTAATTGCGCCACACGTTTGGCTTCAGGTACGGTGATAAGCGTATTTGCGAGGCAATTGCCCAGGATGCGTGTATGTCTACGCATATGGTCTTCTAGTTGTGAGGGTCGTGCAGGGGGGTAAATAGGAACCGGGATACCGCCAGCCATCAGAATGCCAAAGAAGCTGTAAAAATAATCCGGACCACTGGGTAGCATAATAGCGACAGGTTCGGCAGGCTTTAATCCGCGTTCCTGTAAACCGTTCGCTAGTTTGCTTGCTTCATCCTTAAGTTTCCTATAGTTAATGACTTCGCCATCCAGTTCATCTTTATAGATCTGGATATGGGGTCGATCAGCTTGATGTGTAACATGCCAGTCCAGAACATCGATCAAGGTCTCTGCCTTAGCAGGCGCTGTTATCGATTCAGTTATCGCCTCGCCCATTTTTATCGAGGGTATTTCTGCAGCAGTGAGTATTGTTCTGGGGCTTGTCGCACTAAGTACAGCACGTAGCAAATCTCTTGCTGTTTCGGCCTCGGCAAATGTACGTTCCGGTAAAGCAAGCTTAAATTGTGTTTCAACTCGTGAAATCAATTCGACACGTGCCAGGCTGCCAAGACCAAGATCTTTTTCGAAAGTACTATCCAGGGTGATGGCTTCAATGGAGGAGTCTTGTGGATGCACTTCGGTGACAAGATCCCGTACCACCTCTAACAGGTCTTCGGCTGTCTTGTTTGATTGATTTTTAGCCTTCACAGGTTTCATGTAAGATTTCCATGTTCGGCTTTCAGTTAATATATAACTACTTTAAGTTGCTATATAACTTAATAATATCAAACTGAGCCTCAATAGCGAGTTGAGTCATGTTTTTTGTGGGGCATTTATTTAACAGATGATTGAATAGAGTATACTAAGCAAGATGAAATCCTCTGCTATTACCAGGTGGAATCATTGAATATAAGATGGTTGTATATAGTTTTTATCATGTTTGTGTGTCACATGGCGAGGGCAGGCGTTATGGTGGAACAAGGTAAAAAAATCGAGCTCCCGTCCCCAACGGTAATGAGCGAGAAGCCGGTTGAAACGCTTTTGCAGCAACGCAGATCTATACGTTCGTTTAGAATGGGTCCACTTTCTCTGGCCGAGATAGGTCAATTGCTTTGGGCTGCTCAGGGGATAACCGATCCACAGGGCATGCGGGCAGCACCATCAGCGGGGGCATTGTATCCACTAGAGCTGTACGTGGTTACTGGTAATGTATCGGGGCTGCCCCCGGCCGTTTATCATTACCTCCCTAAAACTCATCATCTAATCGAGACTTTGGAAGGTGATCAGCGACGGATGTTGGCAAGGGCGGCGCTTGATCAATCCTGGATAAGTGATGCTGCAGCAGTAGTGGTTTTTGCGGCCAAGTATGAACGTACAACCAGAAAGTATGGTAAGAGGGGAGTGCGTTATGTGCACATGGAGGTTGGCCATGCCGGCCAAAACCTGTTTTTACAGGCCGAAGCCCTGGATCTTGCGACGGTGGTAGTTGGGGCCTTTCATGATGATAAAGTAGACAAGTTGCTTGGCTTGCCTGATGATATTCAGGTACTGAGCTTGATGCCTGTTGGAAAAAAATAAATAGCGCTTACTTAATAGTTACTTATTTATTTTTAGAAATTAAAGTAGAAGAATCGGTTAGCCGTTGAAAGATAACACATCGCCCGAGTTTTAAGAGAAAATCACGAATTCGAGACGAACATCTTGTTAGCGTAAGGGTGGTGGCGTATATTCTTTTATAAAGGCAACGGTAACAAAGCTAACTTTATACTTTAAATGTGAGGTAATCTGCTTTGTCGAGCAAGACTTGTGCAACCCTGGTTAGGCTTGCTCCATGACCGGCCAGGGATGCTAATATTTAAGCCTTCCGTAGATGAGAAAGGAGTCTGTGTTGTTTACCTGATGTTTCCATTATACGCTTATCAATGGCTAGAGGGAGAGAAGACGTGAATAAAACCATACCACTGACTATTCTGAGCATTCTGCTTATCATCCAGACTGCATATGCCGATACCGGCAATAACTATTTTGGGGCTAATATTGGACTATTTCTTGTCGATGAAGAAAATGTGAATAATAACAAGGTTCCTCACTGGAAGGCTGTCAATCTGATAGTCAAGCTTGGTCACAATTATAATCGTAATTTCGCTATCGAGGGTCAACTCTCAATAGCAGGCGATGATACCAATGTTGTTGGCGGAACCTCTGCCACACTCGATAAAAAGGTTGGCCTGGGAATTTACCTGCGTGGCAACTACTGGCCTGGTAATAGTAAAACAAATATCTATGTGCTGGCCGGACTCAGCCATACAAGGATGGATACCACGCTACAGGGAAGCTCAATACCTGATAGCTCTAATGATTTGAGCGCTGGCCTTGGGATTGATTACTATTTTAACGAAAACACAGCCATCAGTCTTGAAGGGATGCAGGTCATCCACGGGGATAGCTACGAACTCCAAACCCTTGGAATAGGCATTGTACGAACCTTCTAGTTAGAATCCGATCAACAAGCCAACTAACTTTTTAAAACCTGTGGTCCTTCAGGCTTATAAGCAAGCTATTTGCATACAACCATCACTACTGAAAACTCGACTCTATTCCCGCAGTTATCAATTTATATCATTATCAAACTCGACATAAGTATAAGGCACCTGAAAATACTTCAGGAAGGTTGCAGTCTTCCTATGTGACCTTTCCGCAAATATCCTGGAAAGATTGATACCAATACCGAGATAGATCTTCCTTGTGTTTTTTTCACTGGGATTATCAAAACCCCTTGTATAGTAACCGAGGTGTAGCTCCAGGTACTTGAGATACTTGTTGCGAACGGACTCGAATCCATCGAGCTTCAGCGCAACAAGATACTTGGAATTCTCATAATCGGTAAATATATCGGTATCATTGTCGCCAGTGGGATCATATTCAAGCCGTAAATCCAGTTTCCTTGCAAGATCAGGGTTGGTGTCTGTCAGGTAACCTAAATAACTTCCCAGGCTACCTATGATCATGTCTTCATATGAAAAGCCATAGGTTGCACTCATGGAGTCCCCAGCTTCTACGAAGGCATGCAAACCAAAAGAGGACCAGGCAGCATAGAGTGCAGCCTCACGGCTGCCGTACCCCCATGATTCATACAGGGATGAAAGAGCATGACTTGCTACATAGGCACTATATAAATGCCCCAGCTTGTCGGCACCCCCTGATGTTGTGTCCTTTTCAAACCAGCCTTCTGTGTCTGCATGTGGTGATCCTTCGAAATAATCCCAGTTGGCAACACCCCAGGCCGAAATGAGTAACACGCCACCCAGATTTGAATACAAGACCTTGTCTCTCTTGTCCAGTTGAGACCATTTGTCACCCAGTCGGGACCATGTTTCAGTGAAATCCAATGCGAGTGCACATTGACTTGTTGTTACTGATAACAGAGTTGCTAACAATAAAAAAATATTTTTTATCGAGCTCATCGGGCATCCTTTTCTGGCATCTAGTCATACTTGATTGAAAGACAACGAGACTTGACGTTGTTGACAACAACTTCATACTAACAAACTGACATAGAAAGAACAGTCGTGACAGGTGGAAGATGGAGATATTTTATACTTGTTAACCGCGCTGTTAATTGATCACGGTCAAAGTGTGAAGAGATTACTTTCAATATATCATGTATTTAACCTCCCAGCTCCAACCGGTTAATCAGACGTTGAGGTAAATTGTCAGTCATTTAATTATGTCTTTTCCGGGATCAGCCTCCAACAAAAACAAAATAGTTATCGCCATAGTATTAGAATCATCTAATGTAAGGGAGAGATAAGGGTGGTAATTATCCTCACTATCTCTTATTCATTGTATAGTCGATCGCACTCGGGTAATTTCTGCCTGGTAATAATGCTTTTTACCTAAATATCCTTCTGGGCACCAAACATCTTGTTAATGATTATGTTTACGGTTAATCTGAAAACTGTATCTGGTTTGGTACTTGCTTTAAACGAACAGGTTAATGATGTAAGAGCCAGTAAGGTAGAATAATCACCAATAACGCCTTATTGATAGAAATAACATGAACTAACTATGGATATATGAATCAACAGATATATGTAATCTGTTGACATTCTAAATGTTGGATGACAGGGGAGTAGCTATGAGCAATAAGTGGTTGTTTAGATGCACGGTTGGTTTGGCTACCATATTAGCAGGGTCGATAGTAATCGCCGAACCCAAAAAGCCCCCGGGATCACTGCAGCGATCTGTTACAGCAATTACCACAAACAATCATAACGGTGCATGGATAGGCTATAGTGACGGCACGGTTCGTTACTGCATAGGTGGTGGTGGGAAAGTAGTACCATTGTGGACAAACTGTATACAGGCAAACAGCGGTTCAGGTGTGGCGGTTACGGCGATAAGTGAAAACAATCGTAGGGCCTGGATTGGATTCGCCAACGGGGATCTGCTGTACTGTAAAGCAGGGGGTAGTAGCCCTCGACCTTCGGTCAAATGTGCAAATGTAAATGATTAGCGAAGTTCTATTCTAAACGAATGGGCCTATGATTTTGCTTATAATGCCGTGAAGAAATCCAATAATTAAAATCCACTCGTGCAGAAATTTCCGCTTTATTATATTTGATGCCAGTGATTCTTGGTTTATGTTTCTCATTTCTGTAGGTATAAATACAGTAGTACATAACTATTATTAACCCCATAAATGGAGGCAGCCAGATGTTGAAATTTATAAGCAGGAATATTCTTACAGGTCTGGTGACCATCCTGCCGGTAGTGTTCACTCTTTATCTTCTCTACTGGTTTGCGATAACGGCGGAATCAATGTTGGGCAACATGATCCGGTTGGTGCTTCCCAGAAACCTGTACTGGCCTGGTATGGGCCTGATCGCCGGACTGGTAGTGGTATTTGTGGTGGGATTGCTGATGCATGCTTATCTGGTTCAGCGGCTGTTTGCCAAGGGCGAGCAGCTCTTGTACCGCATGCCATTGATCAAGTCTGTGTATCGTGCGATACGTGACTTTTTTGATTATTTTTCACCAACTAAAAAAAAGGAATTCGAGCAAGTCGTGGCGGTATCTATTGGGGATACCGGTATGCAGGTAATCGGTTTTGTTACTCAGGCGGATATGCAATGTCTGCCTAAGGATTTTCGGGAAGAAGATAGTGTTCTGGTCTATCTGCCCTTGAGTTATATGATTGGTGGTTATGCGGTACTGATGCCTCGCAGCGCAGTTCGGCCCCTGGATATGAATATGGAGGAGGCCATGCGCTTTACACTGACGGCAGGTGTGACGGGTTCAACCACGCCTCCTTCTGGTGGTGGGTAATAAATACCCTGTCATAATTAATGCAAAGGACCATAGTCCTTGTTTGCAGTTCTTTCATCGACCAGTGGAACAAAGGCAACCCCAAGAATGCTATTGACGTTAATTTCACCCTGATCGTTTTTTTCTACCAACATGAGTTCCTGATGCATATGAGGAAGCCCTAATGGGATGGCCATTCTACTACCAGGCTTGAGTTGTTCTATGAGTGGCTCAGGAATATGCGTAGCAGCCGCGGTAACGATAATAGCATCATAGGGAGCATGCTCAGGCCAACCGTCATAACCATTGCCGATATGGGTTTTAATGTTATTGTAGCCCAGGCTTTTTAAACGCGTTGCGACTTCCTTACCCAGTTCTGTAACAATCTCTACGGTATAAACTTCTTTACACAATAAAGATAACACTGCAGACTGATAACCGGAGCCTGTACCAATTTCCAGTACAATATTTTCTGGTTCAAGTTGTAGCATATCCGTCATCAGCGCCACTATATAAGGTTGGGATATCGTCTGCCCATGACCAATAGGTAATGGGCCATTATCATAAGCCAGGCGTTTTAAGTCAGACGGTACAAATTCATCCCGTGACACCTTGCTCATTGCCTCCATTACTCTGGGGTCGAGTTTGTCTTTGCCGATATAGGAGCGCGTATATTTAACTTCACTTTCTATCTCGGCAATCATGCGTTGTAGGTCATTTTTCATGATATGAATCTACAAGGTGCCTTCCTGCCATGATGAGAGATACTTGATTTGTTCCTTGCTAAGTTTATCAATCTCAATGTTCATTGCCGACAGTTTTAAGCTGGCCACTTCCTCATCAATTGCAGTTGGGACGTCATGTACCTTGTTTTCCAGTGAGTGTTCGTCGCTTGCCAGATAAACAGCACATAAAACCTGATTTGCAAAACTCATATCCATAACGGAAGATGGGTGACCCTCGGCTGCGGCAAGATTCACCAGTCGACCTTCTGCCAACAGACAAAGCCTTCGGCCGTCTGCCAGAGTGTATTCATCAACGGAGGCACGTGGCCGCTGTTTGCTGACCGCCATAGATTCCAGTGCAGGTATGTTGATCTCCACATTAAAGTGGCCGGAGTTCGCTAAAATACAGCCATCTTTCATGACTTCCAATTGTGCTTTATCCACCACATGTTTGTCACCGGTGGCAGTAATAATAAGGTCTGATTGTGTGGCCGCCTCAGTAAGTGGCATCACCCGGAAGCCATCCATGGTTGCCTCCAATGCCCGTAACGGATTAACTTCAGTTACCACGACATGCGCACCGTGGCCTTTGGCGCGCATGGCTATACCACGACCACACCAGCCATACCCAACCACGGTAAAGGTTTTGCCGGCGATCAGGGTATTGGTAGCACGAATAACACCATCCAAAGTACTTTGCCCGGTACCATAGCGGTTATCAAACAAATGCTTTGTCATAGCATCATT
>DAOWEP010000211.1 GCA_030638455.1 Gammaproteobacteria bacterium | reverse complement strand
CACCCCTTATGGCAACAGCCATCTGGCAGGTGGCGACAGCAAATTACCACTTAGCGATGAAGAAAAGATCTTATGCAAGTCTCAGGGAAAAAGACTGGCAGAAACTGCCCTAAAACTTCAACAATAAGGTTAGACAAAACCCCTAATGAATATCACAGCCCTCGCACGAGGAACCGCCTTGACAGGCTATTTTGGCCTATTATGCCTGCTGCCCTTGTGGTACGGCTGGCTGGCACCTTCTGAAAACATGCCTGCCTATATTCCATTGGGCTTTTTGCTGACCCCATTGCTGTTTCCGCTAGCAGGTTTGCTGCGCGGGAAAAGATATACATACGTATGGACCAGTTATCTATCGATGATCTATTTTGCACATGGTATCGGTGAAGCATACACATTACCTGATGAAAGATGGTATGCCATAACCGAAATACTGCTCAGTATTATGTTGTTTGCTGGTGCGCTGATTTACGTGCGTAATAAAAAGTAGATTACTGGTTTGTTAGTATCCCGATAATATGTCGGATTGCTTCCCGATTAGTCACCGAACTTGCCTTTAGTATTGCCTCATCCGCAGATAGCCATAGATACTCGGTATGTTCTTGGGGATTCAAAGTTATTTCACAGGTTTCAGGGATTTCCAGCTTAAATACATGCTCGGTATTGCTCTGAACATCCGGGGCATAACGTGAACGCCATGCTGGAAGGATAGGAAACTCGTTCTGGGTCTGACAATCAACCAGGCCAGATACGTCTGTTATACCGGTTTCTTCAACCAGCTCCCGTTGTGCTGCCTGCAATGGTGTTTCATCCCATTCCAGACTACCGGTAACTGACTGCCAGAAATCGGCTGGACTCTTACGTTGCAACAGCAATACTTCACCGCCGCTTGCATACACTACAACCAGTACAGAGACAGGTCGTTTGTATGGCTTTTTCATCTAAACCAGAAAAGAAAACAGATTAGCTAACTTTGGGTTGCTTCTCTTGGTCTTTCTCAGGCGGTTTCCTCAGACGAATACCCAGTTCTTTCATCTGCGCATTACTCACAGCAGAGGGTGCCTGCGTAAGCAGACAACTTGCAGTCTGTGTCTTTGGAAAGGCCATCACCTCACGAATAGATGCAGCACCTGTCATTAACATCACCAGGCGATCCATCCCAAACGCAACCCCACCGTGTGGTGGGCAACCATATTTCAATGCGGTTAGCAGGAAGCCAAATTTTTCCTGGGCCTCTTCATCACTGATGCCCAACTGACGCAATACCAACTCCTGTACATTAGCCCTGTATATACGCATGGAACCACCGCCCACTTCCGTTCCATTCAGCACCATATCATAGGCACGAGACAGGCAATTACCTGGATCAGATTCCAGTTTGTCAATATCCTCTTCTTTTGGTGAAGTAAACGGATGATGCAATGCAGTCCAGCGGTTGTTCTTTTCATCCCACTCGAACATGGGAAAATCAACTACCCATAATGGCTTCCAGCCGCGTTCTACCAGACCACGGTCATGGCCTAGTTTTACACGCAGTGCACCCAAAGCCTCATTAACTACCGTTGCCTTGTCGGCACCAAAGAAGATCAGGTCTCCATCTTCTGCGCCAGTACGTTCCAGAATGGCCGTAACGGTTTCATCTGGCAGGAATTTCAGAATAGGCGATTGCAGCCCTTCCCTGCCCTTGTCTTTTTCATTGACCTTGATATAGGCCAACCCCCTGGCACCATAGATACCAACGTACTTGGTGTAATCATCAATCTCCTTGCGGGTAAGCTCACAACCTTTAGGTAAACGTAGGGCAGCTACACGTCCCTTTGGATCATTTGCCGGACCCGAGAATACCTTGAACTCGACATCCTTCATTACATCCATTACATCCACCAGCTCCAGTGGAATACGCAGATCTGGCTTATCAGAACCGAATCGCCTCATGGCCTCAGCATAGGTTATGCGCGGGAACGGGTTATGTAATGGTATTTCCATTACCTTTGCAAATACGTGACGCATCATCTCTTCCATCAATTCCATGATCTGATCTTCATTCATGAAAGAGGTTTCGATATCAAGCTGGGTAAATTCCGGCTGGCGGTCTGCACGCAGATCTTCATCACGAAAGCAGCGAACGATCTGGTAATACCGATCCATCCCGGACATCATCAATAACTGTTTAAACAACTGTGGTGACTGAGGCAGCGCAAAAAATTCACCGCTATGGGTACGGCTCGGCACAAGGTAATCGCGTGCGCCTTCGGGTGTCGCTTTTGTAAGCATCGGCGTTTCTATATCCAGAAAGCCGTGCTCATCCAGATATTCACGCAAGGTACGGGTAATTTCAGAACGGAACTTCAATCGTTCCAGCATTTCAGGACGACGTAAATCAATATAGCGATAACGCAGTCGATGTTCTTCTGATACATCATCGTCATCCAGTTGGAATGGCGGTGTCTCGGCAGCATTCAGGATTTCAAGCTCCAGCCCGAGTATTTCTATCTGCCCGGTGGGAAGATCTGCGTTTACTGTGCCTTCTGGTCGGCTACGTACCCGTCCCTTCACACGCAACACATACTCATTACGCACACTCTCGGCAGTCATAAAGATTTCCGGAGTATCCGGGTCATACACTACCTGCACCAGACCTTCACGGTCGCGCAAATCAATAAAGATCACTCCACCGTGATCACGTCGACGGTGGACCCAGCCACATATTTCGACCTCCTGATCCAGGTGAGATTCATTCAAATGTCCGCAATAATGACTGCGCATAACGTTCAACTTCCAAAATTAGCTTGTTTAACATGAACATGCCGGGCAAGAACCCGACCGCAAAAGCGGGAATGTTACGTGCTTGGCTAGTACTCCGTCAAGCTAGATATGAGGGGTTCAGAGCCACTCTAATGCACCAATACTAGCTTGATGCAACTTAGGAAGGTGCAACTTCCGTACCTACTTTCGTGGAATCTATGGCACCGGGGACCATTACACCCATAGAAATCAACATTTTCAGCCCATCATCGACACTCATATCCAGCTCAATAATGTCCTTTCTGGGAACCATGAGAAAAAACCCAGAGGTCGGGTTTGGGGTGGTCGGCACATAGACATTGACTACATCTTCGCCGGTCTTTCTCTGCGCCTCACCAGTATCGGTACTGGTCTGAAATGCCAGGGTCCACAACTCACGGCGTGGGTACTCAATTAATAGCACCTTACGAAAAGACTGCCCAGTTGAAGAAAACAGCGTTTCGGTAATCTGTTTGACGCTGGCATAAACGGAACGTACAAGAGGAATCCGGGCCAGTAGTGACTCCCAGCCTGCCACCAGTCGTTTACCAAAAAAGTTTGCGGCAATCATACCCGTAAACAGGATAATAACAATTGAGAGAATTACGCCCAGACCCGGAATTGAAAAGCCAAATAGTACTTCCGGATGATATTGCGGGGGTACTAGCATCATGGATCCATCCAGCAGATCGATAAACAGCCTGGCCACCAGCACGGTCACCCCCAATGGCAACCAAACCAATATCCCTGCAATCAGATAACGCCGTAATGCGCCCATGCGATTATAAGCCCCTTAATTGTTATTATTTTATTTTTCCCTGCAAACTTAGTCTGATGATGCGGCACAGCCTCCGCCACAACAGGCTGTTGCTGTATTCGTGCTTCCTGATCCTTTCTTTGAACCAGCATCTGTAGCTGAATCACTTTTACTGCTGCTGCTCTTGCTATTGTTCTTGAAGTCCGTCTCATACCAGCCACTGCCCTTTAACCTGAAGCCTGCGGCTGAAATCATTTTCTTAAGTTCCGGTTTGCCACATTCCGGGCAATCCGTTAATGGTGTGTCACTTATCTTTTGCAGCTTTTCCATCTCATGTTCGCAATCAATACATTTATATTCATAAATCGGCATACTTGTTACTCCACACTCTACATCTTTCCTTACCATCAATCAGCTTCATCTTAATCACTAACGGTATATTGAAAGCTTTATTAATAACCAAGCCTGAAATCGAACCCATAATTAACCTATAAATAGGGTCAATAAACCGAAATTCAAACCGTAACTGTTTATTATACAGAGAGATTCAGCTTTATGCGCCTAAAATTATCATTATATTTTATCTGCTAATTAGCTATATTCTGCTTGAAACTGAATAAGTTATAAGCCTGTTTCTCTATCTTCTAACTCAGAGTCATGCAACTTCTGCTTCCTGGCCTCCTCTATGGCCAGCAAAAGCACAGCGTGCTCTTGCTCCCCCTGACCAAATTGCATGTAACGCTCTGCGGCTTGAAACACCTTCTCAAGAAAACCGTTACGTCTATGTAGATAGAGCAAAGCCCTGGCCAGATGACCGGGGTCATCTTGCTCACGAATACGTTCCGCTTCATCCAATGCTTCTTTCAGTTCTTTGTCTGTAGGTATAAGCATTTTACCTCTCTCCTTACACAAATATGTTACAAGGGCATAACTCTTGATATAACTATAGTGTATTCATGTATATATAAAAGGCTTATCCTTTGAAACCATACGTATTATTGCGGTTTCGTGATAGCTATAATTCTGTGACAATGCTTTGGACATGGATGTCCTTCGGCAACTGCTCCGTGCGTTGCTCTACCTCCTGCACCCATGCAGTCGTATGTCGTGGAGCACTGCGACCGCCATGGAGGGCGGGAGGTAGAATTGCGTCTGGAACAACAATCGAGTTGTCGAGATGCGCGTGAACGACTTTCTTAAGATAATAGAAAACCAACAATTCGAGTAAGCACGTTAACTATGTATAGAAGCCACATAACCGAACCTAGCAAAAACCGTAGCGACATCAAGACTATCCATAGCCTGCTTCCATATCTATGGGAATACCGTGGTCGCGTGTTGTTGGCGCTGGTTGCATTGGTACTGGCTAAGATAGCAACGGTGGCAGTACCGGTTGTACTAAAAGAAATTGTCGATTCGCTGGACGCCTCGAAGCACAAGGAAATTGCCCTGCCTATCCTGTTTCTAGTGACATATGGATTGTTGCGATTACTGAGCACCTCATTCAGTGAAATCCGCGACGCCGTTTTCTCGCGGGTACGCCATGGCTCCATGCGCAATATGTCCCATAAGGTTGTTCAACATTTACATGAATTATCCCTGCGCTTTCACCTGGAGCGCAAGACCGGTGCCATCACCAGAGATATGGAACGCGGCACCCGAAGCGTCAGCTCCCTGCTGAACTATATGGTATTCAGTATTATCCCTATACTGGTAGAAGTAACATTGATCGCCATTATTCTGTTGGCCAACTACAGCGCATGGTATGCAGTCATTACCTTTTTTACTGCGGGCATTTATATCTATGTCACCATGGTGATCACAGAGTGGCGCATGAAGTTCCGCATCACCATGAATCAGAAAGATTCGCAGGCCAATAGCCAGGCCATCGACAGCCTCCTCAATTATGAAACAGTCAAATACTTTGGTAACGAAAGATATGAAGTACACCGGTACAATGATACCTTGCGATACTGGGAAGAAGCGGCGGTAAAAAACCAGACCTCTCTTTCGGCCTTAAATATAGGGCAGAGCGGCATCATCGCCATTGGCGTGACCCTGATTATGGTGATGGCTACCAATGGCGTGGTTACAGGCACCATGACGCTTGGTGACCTGGTACTGGTAAATGCTTTAATGATCCAGATGTTTATACCACTGAATTTTCTTGGCGTTGTATACAGCCAGTTAAAACACGCCTTGTCAGATATGGATCTGATGTTCAAGCTGCTGGAAGAAGAGCCGGAGATCAAGGATGAACCCGATGCCGGGCTTCTGAACATAGGCGATGGTTCAATTCGATTCGATCACGTGTCCTTTAATTATGACCCGTCACGCCCCATCCTGCATGATGTGGATTTCGAGATTCCACCGGGCACAAAACTGGCCGTGGTTGGCCCAAGCGGCGCAGGCAAGTCGACCCTTGCCCGTCTTTTGTTCCGTTTTTATGATGCAACCGAAGGACGTATATTGATCAACCAGCAGGATGTCCGTGACGTAACCCAGGAAAGCCTGCGCGCTACAATAGGAATAGTTCCACAGGACACCGTGCTGTTTAATGAAAGCATTTATTACAACATTGCCTATGCCATGCCGGATGCCAGCCATGACGAAGTTCTTCGTGCCGCAAAGCTTGCCAACATCCATAGTTTTATCGAAGCACTGCCAAAAGGCTACGATACGATCGTCGGAGAGCGGGGCCTGAAACTGTCAGGAGGTGAAAAGCAACGTGTTGCCATTGCACGTACTATCCTTAAAAACCCTCGTATTCTGGTATTCGATGAGGCAACTTCATCACTGGATTCAAAATCAGAAAAAACCATACTCAAGGCGCTTGCAGAAGTCGCCACCAATCATACTACACTGGTCATTGCACACCGATTATCAACGATAATTGATGCAGACCAGATTCTGGTCATGGACAATGGCCGAATCGTTGAACGAGGGACACACCAGGAATTACTTGCAGAAAAGGGTCAATACGCCCATTTATGGGAACTGCAGCAGGAACAGAAAAAGATTCAAAAGACAGAAGAGTCTCTGGATAAAGTTGACTCTATGCAACAAGTCTAAGCGGATTCAATCCAGACGAACTGAATACACCTCTTCCAGAGATGTCCGCCCTTCGCGCGCAAGTTTGATCGCATTCTGGGTCAACGTTGTCATACCTTCCTTTACAGCAGCCTCTTTAAGCTCCATTGCATCCCCGCCCCCAGTAATCAGTTTTTTCATCGCATTCGTAATTGGCAATAATTCGCATATTGCCAGCCTGCCATGATAGCCGGTAAAGTCACAGGACAGACATCCTTCACCCCGATAGAATTTCTCTTGCTCACCCACTCCGAGATCACGCCTGATTTCCGGATCTACATCATCTTCAATCTTGCAATGTTCACAGTTCAGGCGCACAAGTCTTTGCGCCATAGTACCCAACAAGGTAGCACTCAGCAGGTAAGGCTCTACCCCCATATCGATTAGCCGTGTAATAGCGCTGGCCGCATCATTGGTGTGCAAGGTACTCAAGACTATATGGCCGGTCAATGCTGCCTTGTTCGCGATACGCGCCGTTTCCAGGTCACGAATCTCCCCGATCATGATTACATCCGGATCATGCCGCAAGATATGTCTTAAGGCTTCAGCAAAGGTATATCCCCTTATCGGTAATACCTGAATCTGTTCGACGCCTTGCATATCATATTCAACCGGGTCTTCTACGGTAATAATATGCGGACCAGATTTTTTTATTTCATTCAGTACTCCATACAAAGTTGTGGACTTTCCACAACCGGTAGGGCCCGTCACCAGAAACATACCAAAAGAACGATTTATCATCTTGTGTAGCAAACCCAGCTCTTTTTCATTAAATCCGATTTCATCCAGTGGCTTTAACCCGACCTCTTTATCCAGAATGCGAATAACCACACTCTCTCCCATAATGGTAGGGATCACGGAAATACGAAGATCAATTTCATGTTTGCCTTTACGTAACCGGGCATGTCCATCCTGGGGCATATGATGTTCTGCAACATTCATTTGAGCCGTGACCTTGATACGGCTGACCAGCGGTGGCAACAAACTACTGTGGAGACTACGAACAAACTGTAATTTTCCGTCAACCCGGTAATACACATTTACCCGCCCTTTCTCGGGACGAATATTGATATCGGAAGCGCCACGCACTACTGCCAGTAGCAACAATGCATTCAGCAGTCGGACAATGGGTTTTTGCATCGCCTGCTTTTCAATCATATTTGCAGGGGGCTGAGCCTTTGCCTCTATTACTGGATTCAACCGCATATCCTCCAGATTTACACCTTCTTCAAAATTACTGTAATACTGGTTCAATGTTTGACTGATGTCATGTGCAGATGCGATTACCGCATCCACGTTACGGCCCACATGAAACTGAATAAGATCTCTCGCCTCCCAATCCAGCGGGTTTTCCATGGCCAGGATTACGACTCCATTTATTTCTGCCAATGGTAAAACGTTATATTCAAGTGCAATATCCGGTGGCACCAGAGTCAGGATATCTGGCTCCACCTTAAAATCACTAAGTTTGATGATGGGTATGCCTAACTTCTTGGCCAGGGCATGATTGATTATTACCTGATCGACAATTTCCATCTCCACCAGGATCTTCCCCAGATGCTTCCCAGGCTCTAATTGTTGCTGGAGCAACGCTGCCTCAAGCTCTGGGGCACTGATCTCCCTTTCCTCCAACAAGACTTCACCCAGATGAACACCCGGGTCAGGCTTGAGCTTGTGCAGAATTGCTTCAAGCTCCTCGACATTCCGAATAGAAACAGATTGATTCATGGTTAATTGAAATGGTTCACTGTGTTAGTGGCTGCCTGATTTGCTATTGATTTATACAAACTTCACGGAAAAGCCATGTTATAAATCATGACTTCAACTATAGTAACGACAGTCCCTCAGGATTCTGAAGGTGCGAAAGACTGGTCTACAGATACACTGAAACTATTACCTGACCAATATCCGGGTTAAGATGAACCAAGACCGATAATCGTCATGACAGACAACCAAAACATTGCTAAAGACACACTGAAGCTCAAACGTGTAGCCATAGACACCTACCGTGAAAATGTCGCCTACTTGCACAGGGACTGCGCTATCTACAGGGCTGAAGGATTTCAGGCACTTTCGAAAATAGAAATTTCTGCAAATGGCAAACGCATTCTCGCCGTTCTGAATGTTGTGGATGATCATAATATCGTAACCCCGGATGAACTTGGGCTTTCAGAACAGGCATTCGGACAGATTGATCTCGAATCCGGCAAGTTTGCAAGAGTTGCCCATGCCGAACCTCCTGGCTCAATGGATGCTGTACGCAGAAAAATAGCGGGGGGGCGCCTGAGTCAGGAAGACTTTGACAATATCAGCCGGGACATTGCCGAGAGTCGTTACTCAAAAATGGAGATGGCCGCTTTTCTGGTCGCCTCCGGTCAAACCGGACTCGATCGTGATGAAATTCTGTTTCTGACCCGGGCAATGCTGAACTCCGGTGAACGCTTAAACTGGGATGAAGACCTGGTTGCAGACAAACATTGTATTGGCGGCATCCCGGGCAATCGCACCTCCATGGTGGTTGTACCCATTGTAGCGGCACATGGCATACTGATCCCCAAAACATCAAGTCGTGCAATTACCTCTCCTGCAGGCACTAGCGACACAATGGAGGTGCTGTCCAAGGTAAAGCTTTCGCCAGACGCCCTGCACAAGATTGTTCATAAAGTACGCGGCTGTATAGCATGGGGAGGCTCAGCTAAACTCGCACCAGTAGACGACACGCTGATTTCTGTAGAACGTCCACTTGGAATTGATTCTCAAGGGCAACTGATCGCCTCGATCCTGTCCAAAAAACTTGCGGCAGGTTCCACGCATCTACTAATAGATATCCCGGTGGGACCTACTGCAAAGGTTCGGCACATGCGAGAAGCCCTGCAATTACGAAAATTATTCGAATTTGTGGGGGACCAGATGAACATACACCTTGAAGTCATTATCACGGATGGCCGGCAACCTGTAGGACGAGGAATTGGGCCAGTACTGGAGGCAAGGGATGTAATGCAGGTGCTCGAAAATAATCCCGATGCCCCGTCGGATCTTCGTCAAAAAGCATTACGACTCGCGGGCAGAATTATAGAGTTTGATCCAGACGTACGTGGTGGACATGGTTTTGATATCGCGCGGGATATCCTGGACTCAGGCAGGGCGCTGGCAAAGATGAACGATATAATAGAAACTCAGGGCCGCCAGGACTGCCTATGCGCGCATGGCAGTCTGACTTATGATGTAAAGGCGACCAATAAAGGCTTCGTTACCGGCATTGACAATCTACAAATCGCCCGGATTGCAAGCATTGCCGGGGCCCCATTGGATAAAGGTGCGGGTATTGATCTATTCAAGAAGCTTGGAGACCCTGTGGAAGAAGGTGAACTCCTGTATCGTATTCATGCCGAATTTAATTCGGATTTTCAGTTTTCCTGTGAACTGGCGAGAACCAAAAATGGCTACAATATTGGCGCCAAAGAAAAAATACCAAAGGCGTACGTAGATTAAACTCAACAAAAAACTTGTTGAGTGCTTCTAAAAATAGCAGTTTGTTAAGGAATCTTCATGCCAGATAATACTATCGTACTCACCTTCCCGGAATATGAGCAGCCGGGCCAAAGACTTGCTGAAGAACTAAATATTGATCACAAGATGGTAGGAGTACATCATTTCCCGGATGGTGAAAGTCGGGTTCGCGTCCCGACACCACTCCCGGAGCACGTTATTTTTTGCCGCAGCCTGAATCATCCGAATGAAAAACTGGTTGAATTAATATTCGCCATCTCTGCTGCGAGAAAACATGGCGCCAAAAATATTACTCTGGTCTCACCCTACCTGTGTTACATGCGCCAGGATATGGAGTTCAATCCGGGGGATGCAGTCAGCCAACACATTCTTGGGGAATTGCTATCACACTACGTAGACACCCTGATTACAGTAGATCCTCATCTGCACCGAACCAATAAACTGGAAGATTCGATACCTGTAAAAAATGCCATCGCACTGAATGCTTACTCACTAACAGGAACATTTATCAATCAACAAGCAGATAATCCTATCCTGATCGGGCCGGACAATGAATCAGAACAGTGGGTAAGCGCCATCGCAAAACCCCTTAACCTGGAATATATAATCGCAAAAAAGAAACGACGTGGAGATCTTTCTGTATCAATAGAATTACCCGACTATTCATATAGAGGCAGGGATATCGTTATCGTCGATGATATCATTAGCACGGGGTGCACTATGGTTGAGGTAGCAAAATCACTCTCAAAGGAAGGTT
>DAOWEP010000044.1 GCA_030638455.1 Gammaproteobacteria bacterium | reverse complement strand
GGACAGGGTATTATTCACAACCCAATACAGTACCAGCCCCGATGGGAAGAACAGGAAGAATACGGAAAATACAAAGGGTACTGCCATCATGACCTTTGCCTGAACCGGATCAATTGGGGCGGGGTTCAGTTTCTGCTGTAGCAACATGGTCAGACCCATTAGAACAGGCAACACATAATAGGGGTCCTGCGCTGACATATCCTGAATCCATAAAATAAAAGGTGCCTGACGCATTTCAACACTCTCCAGCAGCACCCAGTACAATGCGATAAATACAGGAATCTGAACCAGTATCGGCAAACAACCGCCCAACGGATTAATTTTTTCCTTTTTATACATCTCCATCATGGCTTTCTGGAAGGCCTGCTTATCATCCCCATGACGCTCTTTCATGGCCTTCATGCGAGGTTGTAGCTTGCGCATATTCGCCATGGAGCGATAACTGGTTTCTGATAATTTGTAGAAGACCAGCTTGATCGACATGGTTAAGAGGATGATTGCCCAGCCCCAGTTACCCGTTAACTCGTGATATGTCTTTAGTAGCCAGAAAAGTGGTTTCGCGACTACGGTTAGAAACCCATAGTCCACAGTAAGATCAAGACCTGTTGCAAGAGTTTCCAGGTCATCCTGCAATTTTGGCCCTATATAGATCTTGCTATTGAAAACCTTTTCACTGCCTGCAGTAATGGTCTCGAGCGCAGATTGCAGGCCAATGTAGTAACGATAGCCCAGCTGGTTTGTATAAAAGGTATTGATGGCATTGTCTTCCGGTATCCATGCGCCAAGAAAGTAATGTTGCATCATGGCTACCCAGCCACCCTGTACATTCGGGCGATGCAGTTTCTCATCTTGCATGTCCGAATAATCGATTTTCTGGTAGTGTTCTTCGGGTGTATAAATCACGCCGCCGGTATACGTATAAATAAACATGGAGCCTTCCTTTTCCCCATAATCAGCCCGTTGCAGCTGCCTGTAGAAACTGCCCTGCCAACCCTTGTCGGACTGGTTAATCACTTTATGGCTGACCTCTATATCGTATTTTCCACGATGAAAGGTATAGGTCTTTATTACCCGAACCCCGGATGGCGAATCCCAATACAAATGTACATTGAGTTCATCCTGACCATCCATAAGCTCATAGCTGGTTTGATCGACCTTATATTCTGCTGAATGATCCGGGCCTTCTCCCAGTGACATCGAGAATCCAGATTGTGCCACAAAAAGCGGGGCGCTCTTGTCTGTCAGCATCACAAACGGATTATCTGGTTCGGTTATATCTACGGGATATTGTTTCAATGCGGCCTGACGGATATCGCCGCCAATGGTATCCAGTTCTATTTCAAAGATGTCAGTATTTATTTTAATACGTCCAGCGCTTGGTAATTCTGTGTCTGACTTTTCTGCTGTTTTAGTTACCGGCATAGAATTATCAGCAGGGACTGTAGGTACATCTTTTGCAACCGTCGCGACTAACGGTTTTTCACTTAATGATGGCGCCGGGATAGAAACACCATCACTGGTGCTTGTTACAGCCTGCCTGGGAGCACCCGGCTTCTGTCCATAGTCTTCCTGCCAGGCATTCATCAACATCAACCCGACCAGGCTTAATGCAATAAATAAAATCAGTCTCTGATTATCCATAGGTATGATTCTTATACATCGGTAATTATATTTTTTGATGAATGTTTACGGTTACTGTGCTTGTGTTTGCACAAAGACTCCGGCACCTGGTCTATTCCGCCCTCGTGCCATGGATGACAGCGTAATATTCTTTTCAACGCCAGCCAGCCACCACGTAGCACACCAAAACGATTGATTGATGTTACGGCATAATGTGAACAGCTTGGGTAATAACGACAGTGACTTCCCAACAAAGGGCTAACAATAACCTGGTAGCTCCGAATCACTATGCTCAGGATTTTCCGCATTGATTTTCCAACCGGTTCCAGTGTTTATCCAGTGACGTAAACAACTGCTGATTTGTTTTTTCAAGTACGTTACGTCGAGCCAACACCACGATATCAACCATACCCAGCCGATGTTGATTTAAACGAAAGCTTTCGCGCACAATTCTTTTAAGCCGATTACGGTCTATTGCTCGCTTTACCGTTTTTTTTGTTATTGCCATGCCGAGACGAGCATAATCCTGTTGATTATCCGTAAACAACACGGTGAAACACTGATCAGCGGATTTCGTGGCGCATTCAAATACCCGCTTGAAATCCTTGCGGTTACTTAATCTTGCACTACGGGGGAAACGAAAGCAGCCTTTCCCGGCTTCCAAATGCTTAAGGGGCCAGGCGAGCACGGCCTTTGGCGCGACGAGCCTTAATTACCATGCGACCACCTTTGGTGCGCATCCGGGCACGAAAACCATGTGTGCGTTTACGTTTTAGATTGCTGGGTTGAAATGTTCTTTTCATAACTCTGTTCCGCCGTTAAAATGACCATTTTTCAGGCCATTATGAAGCGCGCAATAGTACTTGGATTACCTGTCTGGTGTCAATATGAGACCCCTAAAAATTACTCACCGTTAGGTGTGGATAACTTTCTGTTACACGAGTAGACTCAGGTCTCTTTTACCTCGGCTCTCCGATAAAAATACTGATTTTATCAGTTATAAAATTATAAACTGGAAACGAATCAATGAGTGTATCTTTGTGGAATCAATGCCTTAGTCACCTTGAGGGTGAGCTTTCACAAAATCAGTTCAACACCTGGATCCGGCCATTACATGCGGTGGAGGGTCAGAATTCAGATTCTTTGCATCTATTAGCGCCCAACAGCTTTGTACTGGATCAGGTCAAGGAACACTACTTTGGCAAAATAACAGCCGCCCTTTCTCGGTTAGGTGATGAACAAATGGTGCCTAATGTGGTGCTGGAAGTAGGCAGCATCCAACCAATCAAGGCTACCGAGCCGGCAGAAACACTACAGAAAAAAACGGATGCGGCTCGTCCTTTCCGCACCAATTTAAATCCTGAATATACCTTTGAAAGCTTCGTTGAGGGTAAATCCAACCAGCTTGGTCGTGCTGCCTCGCTGCAGGTGGCCAATAATCCGGGTGGCGCTTACAACCCGCTGTTTATCTATGGTGGAACCGGGCTGGGCAAGACCCATTTAATGCAGGCGATCGGTAATGCGATGCAATGCAATAATCCTTCAGCCAAGGTGCTCTATCTACATTCCGAGCGTTTTGTAGCGGACATGGTTAAGGCCCTGCAACATAATGTGATCAACGATTTTAAGCGGTATTATCGAACTGTAGACGCACTTTTAATTGATGATATACAGTTCTTTGCGGGTAAGGAGAGATCACAGGAAGAGTTTTTCCATACCTTCAACACGCTTCTTGAAGGGCAGCGGCAGGTCATTATGACTTGCGATCGCTTTCCCAAGGAAGTAAGTGGCCTGGAAGATAGACTTAAATCGCGTTTTGGTTGGGGGTTAACGGTCTCAATAGAACCACCAGAACTGGAAACCCGTGCGGCAATACTAGTGAGCAAGGCCGAACTTGGTGGGATAAATCTCCCACAGGAAGTAGCCTTCTTTATCGCCAAGCGCATCCGTTCCAATATCAGGGACCTGGAAGGCGCATTGCGAAGGGTGATTGCCAATGCACATTTCACAAGCCAACCAATAACGCTCGAGTTTGCCAAAGAATCACTAAAGGATTTGCTTGCTTTGCAGGACAGGCTGGTTACTATTGAAAATATTCAAAAGACCGTTGCCGAATATTTTAAAATTCGCGTCCATGATTTATTATCGGCAGGGCGCCGACGTTCAATAACAAGACCAAGGCAAATTGCTATGTCGCTAGCAAAGGAATTAACTAGCCATAGTTTGCCCGAAATTGGTGATGCGTTTGGTGGGCGTGACCATACGACCGTATTACATGCGTGTCGCAAGATTGCGGAATTAGTTGATACTGACGTACGTATTAGTGAAGACTATCTTAATTTACAACGAATTCTTAGCACTTGAGTTCTTAGCACTAAGAGCGTGTATTAATTGTGAATAACTTGTTTATATCTTTATCGTAATTAGTTATTCAATGGTTATCCACAGGAAAATAACATTATAACGGTGGATATATACATAGGATATACCGCTCATATATAAACATAAGTAATTGATAAACAAATAAATAATAATGTTATCCACATATATATGTGGACATAATAATAGTAATAATAAACTTATATATAAAATAATAATTAATTAATAATCCTTTAAATATTTTATTTTTCATTAAGGAAAATTTACAAATAATGAATTTCCAAGTTCAGCGAGAATCAATACTTAAACCCCTTCAAGCCGTTATTGGTGTGGTTGAACGAAGACAAACACTGCCTGTTCTTTCAAATATTCTATTTAGCGCAAAAAAGGATCATATTTCTCTAACGGCAACGGATCTGGAGGTAGAGCTACGAGCATCTATTGAAATCAAGGTGGAGGAACCTGGTGATATCACACTTCCTGCTAGAAAGTTACTTGATATTTGCAGAACATTACCAGAACAAGCGATGCTGGATTTCAGTATTGACTCGGGTACAGCCCAAATAAAATCAGGTAAAAGCAAGTTTACATTATCAACGCTCCCTGCTGATGAATTTCCACTAGTTGAGGAAATTAACACCGTCCAGGATCTGTCGCTTTCACAGAAGGACCTGAAAAACCTGATTGAGCGTACAAATTTTTCAATGGCACAGCAGGATGTTCGTTATTACCTTAATGGTTTAATGCTGGAATTAAAGGATAAACTGATTAGAAGTGTCGCTACAGATGGCCATCGGTTGGCTATTTGTGAAATGAAGGCCGATGTAAACAGCCCTGGAAGCCAGCAAGTCATCGTACCAAGAAAGGGGATTCAGGAACTGGCCAGGTTACTTGAAGACTCTGACTCGCCAGCTAGCATTGAAATTGGTTCCAATCATATCCGGGTTCAACTTCAGGATATTCGATTTACCTCAAAGCTGATAGATGGAAAATTCCCTGATTATCAAAGAGTTCTACCACAGGGTAGCGATAAGCACATCATCGCGGATCGGGAACTATTCAAGCAGGCACTGGTGCGCACCTCTATTTTATCCAATGAAAAATTCAGGGGTATTCGTTTTCAACTAGAGAAAAATTCTTTACGAATCCAGGCTCATAACCCAGAGCAGGAGGAGGCAGAGGAAGAAATCGAGGTTGAGTATACGGGTAGTTCCTTAGAAATCGGCTTTAATGTCAATTACTTACTGGATGCCTTAAATGCTCTTCCCGGCGAACAGGTGAAGGTTTCGTTAAACGATCCAAATAGCAGTTGTTTAATCCAGCAACCGAAAAAAAATAGCGACTGTAGATATGTAGTTATGCCAATGAGGCTCTAGGATAGTAATTTGATGATTGTCGAGCACCGTTGCAGGCTGGGGATCCCCGCGATACTGACGAAATGAGTCTGGTAAAACTAGGGATTCGAAGTGTTCGTAACCTTGAATCAGTCGATATTTTCCCGTCAGCCAATCTTAATCTCATTATTGGTAAAAATGCTTCAGGAAAAACAAGTTTTCTGGAGGCCATATACATTCTAGGCCGTGGTAAATCATTTCGGCCCCATTCAGCTGAAAAAGTAATTCAGGTTGAGCATCCATCATTATCTGTATTTGGCATTGTTGAGGAAGAACATGGAAGAGAGGTTCGTATAGGGTTAGAACGGAGTCATTCAGAGCTTAAGTTAAGAATTGATGGGGAAAAAGCCAATAAAGTTTCAGAATTAGCAACGCTATTGCCAATACAGATTATTCATCCAAATAGTCATAAATTATTTGAAGAGGGACCAAGGTTTAGACGAAACTATCTGGATTGGGGGGTGTTCCACGTGGAACAATCATTTTTTCCTGCCTGGCGGCGATATCAACGCGGACTTAAACAGAGAAATGCCGCTTTACGAGCCAGAAAAGACAAGGATACTGCCACAGCCTGGGATCCAGAAATAATCGATGCCGCCACTATTATTCATGAATGCAGGGATCGGTACGTGGAAATGCTGAAAAAACGCCTCCCAGATTATATTGAACCCATTATGGATCCGCTGTCCCTGGAGGTTTACTACCAGCGCGGATGGAGCCAAAGTGAATCATATAAAGATGCGCTAAAAGGAAGGCTTGATCAGGATTTTGAACAAGGCTACACAAAGGCTGGCCCACACAGGGCAGATTTGCAATTTAAGGTTGATGGCATAAATGCGACCGAGAGGGTGTCTCGAGGACAACAAAAAATTCTGGTCGCATCCTGTCTACTCGCACAGGCTGGAATCTATAGTGAGCTATCCGGGAGAAGATGTGTCCTGTTGGTAGATGACCTGGCTGCGGAGCTGGATCTTTACCACAGAAAGAAATTAATAAATGCACTGGCTGAAATGGATGCGCAAGTATTTATAACCGCGATTGAGGCCGAACAATTATTAGATGGTCTGCCAGATGTCGAAATGAAGATGTTTCACGTGGAACACGGCAAACTAAAAGAAATGGTACAATAGCTCGTTATCTCAGGGGATCGAAACTATGTCAGATGAAACCAAATATGATTCTTCCAACATCAAGGTCTTAAAGGGCCTGGATGCCGTTCGGAAGCGGCCTGGAATGTATATTGGGGATACCGATGATGGCACCGGATTACACCACATGGTATTTGAGGCCGTAGATAATTCCATTGATGAGGCCCTTGCAGGTCACTGTTCAGAAATTAATGTAATGATACATAGCGATGACTCCGTTACCGTTATGGATAACGGTCGAGGTATACCGGTAGATATTCATGAAGAAGAGGGGGTTTCGGCTGCTGAAGTTATTATGACGATACTGCATGCAGGTGGAAAATTTGATGAAAACTCATATAAGGTATCGGGAGGTTTGCACGGTGTAGGTGTTTCTGTAGTAAATGCTTTGTCCGAGACCTTAAGTCTGACGATCCGGCGTGATGGTAAAATCCACAAGCAGGAATATGTAGAAGGTGTACCTAAGGCGCCCCTGGAAGCTGTTGGTGAAACGGAACATACAGGCACAGAGATACGCTTTAAACCAAGCGCAAACACCTTTACCAATATTGAATTTCACTACGATATTCTGGCAAAAAGATTACGGGAGCTTTCCTTCCTGAATTCCGGTGTAAGAATTAAGTTAACCGACGATCGTACCGACAAACAGGATATTTTTGAGTACCAGGGGGGTATACGTTCATTCGTTGAACATCTAAATAGGAACAAAACCCCTTTAAATAATAATGTTTTTTACTTTACAACAGAAAAGGATGGGGTTGTTGTTGAGGTCGCCATGCAATGGAATGATTCTTACCAGGAAAATATCTTTTGTTTCACCAATAATATTCCTCAGCGCGATGGTGGAACCCACCTGGCAGGGTTCAGGGGAGCCTTGACCAGAACACTGAATCAATACATCGAGTCTGAAGGCGCCGCGAAAAAGGCCAAGGTGTCCATGACGGGCGATGATTCACGCGAAGGATTAACGGCCGTGTTATCTGTAAAGGTTCCGGATCCCAAGTTTTCATCCCAGACCAAGGATAAGCTCGTATCCTCAGAGGTTAAAGGCATTGTTGAATCTGCAGTGGGTGAAAAGTTGCAGGAGTTTTTACTCGAGTTTCCGAGCGAGGCCAAAGTTATAGTGGCTAAAATTGTGGATGCCGCGCGAGCAAGAGAGGCAGCACGCAAGGCGCGTGAACTAACACGCCGTAAAGGTGCGTTGGATCTTGCGGGATTACCGGGAAAACTGGCGGACTGTCAGGAAAAGGATCCGGCTTTGTCAGAAGTATTCCTGGTGGAGGGTGATTCCGCCGGCGGTTCTGCAAAACAGGGTAGAGACCGTAAGTATCAAGCTATCCTTCCACTTAAAGGTAAAATACTCAACGTGGAAAAGGCGCGATTCGACAAGATGCTCACTTCAGCAGAAGTAGGCACATTGATTACTGCTCTCGGTTGTGGGATCGGAAAGGATGAATACAATCCGGACAAGCTTCGCTATCACAGAATCATTATCATGACCGACGCGGATGTTGACGGTTCCCATATTCGTACCTTGCTACTAACATTTTTCTATCGTCAGATGCCGGAACTGATTGAGCGTGGCCATGTGTATATTGCACAGCCACCATTGTATAAAGTGAAAAAAGGCAAGCAGGAGTACTACGTAAAAGACGATGCGGAACTAAACGCGTATTTGTTACAAATGGCGACTGATGGCGCATCCTTATTTGTAAACTCTGAAGCACCCGCTATTTCAGGTGTTCAGCTGGAAACGCTAGCCCGGCAGTATATGCAGGTAATGACCACTATCAAGAGACTGTCACGCAGATTTGAATCCACACTGCTGGAAAAAATTATCTACATGAAGGAAGTATCGGAAGACACGCTGCGAGATCAGGAGAACATGATCGACTGGTGTGTAGAATTACAGGAACGCTTGAATGCAGACCAAATGGCGGGAACACGCTACGAGATCGCGCTTGAACCTGATGAAGAGACAGAAAACTTTAATATTCGTGTAGTAAAACGTACCCACGGCATTATGAACGAACATCCCATGCAAAGAGAATTTTTTGCTTCTGCTGAATACAGGAGTATGGCAGAACTGGGTAAGCAACTAACCGACCTGATTGGTGAGGGTGCCTATGTCCAGCGCGGTGAACG
>DAOWEP010000168.1 GCA_030638455.1 Gammaproteobacteria bacterium | reverse complement strand
TGGTTTAGTTTCAGGGTGACTTGCTGTTGCCAATACCGGTGATAGCATGGCAAAGTCAGCACCAAGCACTACCGCATTCTCCAGCTCTTTACTGCTGTGACAGGAAGCACCTACCAGCAGGCTTCCTCTGTCTTCTGTCTCAAATGGATATTCTAACAAAGATAATTGTTTGCTATTCAAATTCACACCATCCGCACCCACTTCTTTTACCATCTCGGATGCAGAATTCAGCAGAACTCTTGCCCCAAAATCATGGCACAAGTTCACAACCTTGCATGCCAGACCCTTATACTCTGAAATTGACAAAGACTTTGCACGAAACTGAACCAGTCGGATTCCGTTTTTCAGGGAGTGCTTTAGCTCGTCAAGAAAAATTTGATGGTCCCGCCCGGGATCCGGTGTAATCAGATAATAATCCGGAAGCATGATAGCTTTTATGACAGGTAGATCCGCCGCAGGCATTGGCTTGTTATGCAATTCATGGTGTTCCACCCATTCAAGCTGCTGCCCTTCTCTCCCTTCTGGCACACCAGAGTATTCAAGAACCCGCCATACATCCAATAGCACAGACCGGTTCGGGTAATCATGACAGACTCTTATCAATGGTCGCGAATGAGAAACCTGTACCCCCAATTCCTCATGTAGCTCTCGAGCAAGCGCCTGTTGAACACCTTCCCCCTGCTCTACCTTGCCACCAGGAAACTCCCATAGACCACCCTGGTGAGAGTCCTTTGGTCTAAGTGACAGCAACACTTCGCCCTCTTGATTCTGTATAACGGCAGCAGCGACATGTACTACTGCATCATTTGATAACACAGATAACTCCCATAATTTGGTTGCTAAGATAACAGAGCATCGACATCAAGGAACATATCTGTATTTATTTAGAATCCAGATAGGCTACTAGGTACGGTATTCAGCATTAATCCGAATATACTCATGTGACAAATCAGTAGTCCACACCTTCTCGGTATACTGCCCACGCCCCAGGTCAACCTTGATCATAATTTCATCCTTATCCATAACTACCTGACCTGCCTGTTCGGTATAATCTTCAGCCCTTTCTCCATTACGAACAATACAGATATCGTCCAGATATATGGCTACCGAATGAATATCCAGATCATTAATCCCTGAACGCCCTACCGCCGCCAGAATTCTCCCCCAATTAGGGTCACTGGCAAAAAATGCAGTCTTGACCAATGGTGAATGGGCAATTGCATAGGCAACATCAAGACATTCCTGTTCACTCTGGCCCTGCATTACATGAACGGTGATAAACTTGGTTACCCCTTCCCCGTCCCTGATAATCGCCTGAGCAAGCCATTCGCATACTTCTGTTACAGCTGCAGAAAATTGATGATAACAATTATCCTGCCCCGTTATTTCTGGCAAAGCAGAGCGGCCGGTTGCCACCAACATGCAGGCATCATTGGTTGAGGTATCGCCATCCACAGTTATCCGGTTAAATGACTTTTTGGTGGCATTCTCCAGACAGGTCTGCAACAAACTCTGACTTACCGCCGCGTCTGTTGCAATATACGCCAACATGGTCGCCATATCCGGTCGGATCATGCCGGAACCTTTAGCAATACCGGTAATCGTAATCGTTTCCCCAGCCATCTCAATTTTTTTTGAAATGGCCTTGGGTGCTGTATCAGTGGTCATTATGGCACATGCGGCCTGTTGCCATGAGGAACCAGATAGCTCACCATGCATTGTGGGTAACACTGACTGGATCTTATCGACGGGTAGGGGCTCACCAATCACACCGGTAGAAAAAGGCAATATTTGGTCTGCACTACAACCAGTCAATGAGGCCAATGACTTACAACAGGCATTTGCATCATCAATCCCCTGCTGCCCGGTTCCGGCGTTAGCATTACCGGAATTAATGATAAACATCCGAGGTTGATTGTTTTGTAGATGTTTGCGTGCAATTATTATGGGAGCCGCACAAAAAGCGTTACGGGTAAAAACCGCTGCTGTTCTGGCTCCATCACATAATTCAATTATTACCAGATCATCTTTTTGATGCTGTTTTATTCCAGCGCAACCAGTAGCCAAACGAATACCATCTACAGGAAATAGCTCAGTATCTTGGGTCAGTCCAACCGCCATGGGATTTTCTCATTCCGTCAAAACAGCTTTTATTATTTTGCATTACCCTGTTTCATTAACAAGGATTTGTTACGGCCTTCAGGAAAGTTTTCCGTGACACAGTTTGTATTTCTTGCCTGACCCACATGGACAGGGGGAATTCCGGCCAACCTTCTGACCCTCTCGCACAAAGGGCTGGTGTTGCTTACCCTGTTCACCCGCATCCTCGCCTGTTCCAGCACCAGATGTAGCAGATGCTGCCTGGGCATGCTCAAAATTCATATTTGACTGTGTACGTCGTTGCTGCTCTACCGCATCCACGTCTTCCTGTGCGCGTACCTGCACCTTGGACAGGACTTCTATTACCTCATATTTAACCCTGTCCAGTAAACCGGTAAACATTTCAAATGCTTCTCGCTTGTATTCCTGTTTAGGATTTTTCTGTGCATATCCACGCAAGTGAATACCCTGACGCAAATAGTCCATTGCTGCAAGATGTTCTTTCCATAGCGAGTCCAGTGTTTGAAGCATTACGGCCTTTTCAAAATGTCTCAGCACCTCTGCTCCAGCCTGCTTTTCCTTTTCTGCATAGCTCTGCTCCATGTGCTCTACAATTTTTTCCCGTAAGGGCTCTTCATGTAACTCCTCATTTTCTTCCAGCCACTTTGATATATCCATGCGATCACTGAATTCATGCTCAAGAAACTCTTCAAGCTCAGAAATAGCCCATTGCTCTCCAAGGCTTCCAGGTGGGATATAGCCATCAATTACATTGTTCGCCACATCCTGCCGAATCGAATGAATAATTTCGGAAATATCTTCTGTTGCCATTAATTCATTTCGCTGCTGATAAATCACCTTGCGCTGATCATTGGCAACATCATCAAATTCAAGCAGGTTTTTGCGGATATCAAAGTTATGAGCCTCGACCTTCCTCTGCGCATTCTGGATGGCCTTGCTAACCCACGGATGTTCTATCGCTTCACCTTCTTCCATACCCAGCTTCTGCATTAGACCTGCCACACGGTCCGATGCAAAAATACGCATGAGATTATCTTTAAGTGACAGGTAAAAACGGCTGGACCCCGGGTCACCCTGACGGCCCGAACGACCACGTAACTGGTTATCTACCCGTCGAGACTCATGCCGTTCAGTACCTATAATATGTAATCCACCAGATGCAATTACCTCGGCATGTCGTTTTTCCCATGCTTCAGTTACCTTCCTTATTTCTTCTTCACCTGGATTACCAAGTGCTTTCAGCTCTACCTCCAGATTCCCGCCCAATACAATATCTGTACCGCGACCTGCCATATTGGTAGCAATCGTAATTGCCCCTGGACGTCCTGCCTGGGCAACAATTTCTGCCTCCCTGGCATGCTGTTTTGCATTCAGAACTTCATGCGGAACTCCTGTCTTTTTCAATAACTCAGACAGATATTCCGAGGTCTCAATAGAGGTAGTGCCCACCAGGGTCGGTTGCTTGCACTCGTAACAATCCTTAAGATCTTCAATAATGGCTTTAAATTTGTCTTCTACTGTCAGATACACCTTGTCCGCATGGTCTTCACGTATCATATCCCTGTTGGTCGGGACTACGGCTACTTCCAGCCCATATATCTGCTGGAACTCAAAGGCCTCGGTATCCGCTGTGCCCGTCATGCCAGACAGCTTTTCATACATCCGGAAATAATTCTGGAACGTAATCGATGCCAGTGTCTGGTTTTCACTCTGGATGGACACCCCTTCCTTGGCCTCTACTGCTTGATGAAGGCCATCCGACCAACGCCGACCCGGCAATGTACGACCAGTAAACTCATCCACTATCACGATAGCCCCATCCTTGACGATGTAGTCAACATCCTTCTGGAACAATGCATGTGCCCTTAATGCCGAATTCACATGATGCATTAGCACTATATTTGCAGCGTCATATAAACTTTCCCCTTCATTCAGCAGGCCGGCCTTTCCCAACAAATCTTCAACATTCTGATGACCTTCCTCTGACAGGTAAATTTGCTTGGATTTTTCATCCACACTGA
>DAOWEP010000040.1 GCA_030638455.1 Gammaproteobacteria bacterium | reverse complement strand
TTTTGAACCCGAATCCGATAATCATGCAGGTATTAACCAGGAAGCCGTTGATGAGCTGGTTCGAAGAGGCATTGTAAGAGATGGTGATTTGGTAATTATTACCAAGGGTGACCTTATGGGTGTTGGTGGTGGTACTAATGCTATGAAGATCATTCGAATAGGGCAGGATTTGTCACAGGGCGGTTAGTATATTGCTGATAGCCTGTGATAGTAGTATCGTATTTAATATAGATTAATTGTGGTGTTCAGGCACCGATTCATTCATTTGGAAATAGATTAACGAGGAGAACAACATGGCACTTATATCCATGCGTCAACTTCTGGACCATGCTGCGGAAAATGACTACGGCATGCCAGCTTTTAATGTAAATAATATGGAACAGGTACAGGCAATTATGCAGGCCGCAGATGAAACCGGTAGTCCGGTGATTATGCAAGGCTCTGCAGGTGCACGTTCGTATGCAGGTGAGGCATTCTTGCGCCACCTGATTTTGGCGGCAGTAGAGCAGTATCCGCATATCCCGATCGTTATGCATCAGGACCATGGTTCTGAGCCGGCAGTATGTTTACGTTCTCTTCAGTCAGGCTTTAGTTCCGTGATGATGGATGGTTCGCTGATGGCGGATATGAAGACCCCTTCATCATTTGAGTATAATGTTGATGTTACCCGTGAAGTAGTGAAAATGGCACATGCAGGTGGCGCATCTGTGGAAGGGGAACTGGGTTGCCTTGGTTCTCTGGAAACGGGCATGATGGGAGAGGAAGATGGTCATGGTGCGGAAGGAAAATTGGATATGGATATGTTGCTGACCGATGTAGAGGAAGCAGCCGATTTCGTAAAGAAAACAGGTGTAGACGCGCTGGCGATAGCGATAGGTACCAGTCATGGTGCTTATAAATTCACCAAGAAGCCAACAGGCGATGTCCTGCGTATTGATCGTATCAGGGAAATCCATGCGCGAATTCCAAATACACATCTTGTTATGCATGGTTCTTCTTCGGTACCGCAAGACTGGCTGGAAATTATAAATACGCATGGTGGTGAAATGGGTCAGACCTATGGTGTGCCCGTAGAAGAAATTCTGGAAGGGATCAAGAATGGTGTTCGCAAGGTAAACATCGATACCGATCTTCGTATGGCGTCCACTGGTTCTGTCCGCAAGCACCTTAAGGAAAACCCTGCTAATTTCGATCCACGTAAATTCCTCAAGGCAGCAACTGCGGGAATGAAAGAGATTTGCAAATCACGTTATGAGGCTTTTGGTTGTGCAGGAATGGCTGCCAAGATCAAGCCAATTTCGCTGGAAGATATGGTTACGCGTTATGCTAGTGGTGAATTAGATCCAAAGATAAACTAGGAATTTTCCCCTGGATTACTGAAAAAAGGGTAGACATTATGTCTACCCTTTTTTTTATTTCTATATTCTTTTCATAGTAAGTGATGAAAATAGAATTACTGGACAAGCATCCCTGCCCCTGTTGTGGCTATCTCGTACACCTACGACAGCCAGGCTATCACCAGGTATGTCCAATATGTGGATGGGAGGACGATCTGGCACAATTGCGCTTTGTTGAAATGCCGGGAAGTGCCAATCAGGTTTCACTTATAAAGGCCCAGGTAAATTATATGGAATACGGAGCGTCAGAAAAGAGGAGCCTTGTAAATTCACGGGAACCAGTTCCGGGTGAGCTGCGTGATCGGGAATGGCGGTCAATTAACCCAGCAAGGGATAATATTGAAGAGCCTGCAGCTGGAATAAATTATTCCGATTCATATCCGAAAGATAGTACAGTTTTGTATTACTGGCGGAGTACGTACTGGAGAAGGATTGTAGGATAATCTTTCATTTACATTAATACTAATAATTCATTGGGTAGTGAGATAAACAAGAATGAAAAGCCTTTGGGATGAAAAAGAAGCTAAACAATTTACAGATGATCTGGGTCTGCGTGTATATACCTCAAGATTACTAGGTAGAGACAAGACCCTGGTATTACATGGAGGAGGCAATACCTCGGTAAAGATTACGGAACAGAATATTCTGGGTGAACAGGAAGAACTGCTTTATGTGAAAGGAAGTGGTTGGGACCTGGAAACAATTGACCGACTCGGATTTTCCCCGGTGCGTATGGAACACCTGCTGAAGTTGGCAAGGCTGGAATCACTCTCTGATCCACAGATGGTGAATGAGCTAAAAACCCATATGACCCTTTCCTCCGCACCTACACCTTCTGTTGAAGCAATCCTGCATGCCATATTGCCTTACAAATATGTAGATCACACGCATGCGAATGCCGTGGTAACCATTACCAATACAGAAAACGGAGAGGAGCGTATTCGGGAGATATATGGGGACAGGGTCGTTATTATTCCGTATGTAATGCCCGGTTTCGATCTTGCACGAGAGTGCGAAAAAATATTCGCCGAGCAAGGTTCAGACCAGACCATTGGTGTGGTGCTAATGAATCATGGGATCTTTTCATTTGGTGAAGATGCGCGTCAGTCATATGACAGAATGATTGATCTGGTGTCGCAGGCTGAGCAATACCTGGAGTCCCATGGTGCGTGGGAATTGTCATCTCCTGAGGCAGATAGCTCAGGCAGTCCCCTTTATAAAGAGCTTGCCCGGTTGCGCAATGAGCTGTCGAAGGCATCTGGTTTTCCCATGGTGCTGCAGACAAAACAAAATGCCCAGACCCTGGGATTTGCCAATCATAAAAATATAGATGTTATTTCCCAGCAGGGGCCTGCAACACCAGACCATGTCATTCGTACAAAACGCATTCCAATGTTGGGGCGTGATGTTGGCGGCTATATCAAAGAGTACAAAGCCTATTTTGAGCAGCATAGCCCTAATGCCAAAGAAGAAACAGCCATACTGGATCCGGTGCCAAGGGTGATACTCGATAGTGAGTACGGTTTGTGTACGGTCGGTCGAAGTGCCAAGGATGCTGCAATTGTTTGTGATATTTACGAGCACACAATAGAAATTATCTTGCGAGCAACCGCATTAGGCGGTTTTAAGGCGCTTCCGGCACAGGATATTTTTGATGTTGAATACTGGGACCTGGAGCAGGCCAAGCTCCGTTCGGGTGGTAATCCGCCAGTATTTAGTGGTGAGGTGGCATTAGTAACGGGTGCGGCTTCCGGTATTGGCAAGGTATGTGTAGATTCATTGCTTGCGAGAGGTGCAGCCGTGATCGGCCTGGATATAAGCTCGGAAATTGAAGGAATGGTTGATCGTCAGGACTATCTGGGTATCGTTTGTGACGTTACCAGTGAACAGGCGATCAGGGATGCGATAGAGAAAGGGGTGCGTGCTTTTGGTGGTGTGGATATTCTAATACTCAATGCAGGGATCTTCCCGGCTGGCTGTCGAATAGAAAATATGGATCTTGCTAACTGGCAAAAAACCATGCAGGTAAATCTTGACGCCAACCTGTTGCTAATGCGGGAGCTGTATCTTTTATTAAAGCTTGCTCCTCATGGTGGAAGGGTAGTTGTTATTGGCTCTAAAAATGTTCCCGCGCCCGGTCCCGGTGCAGGTGCCTATTCAGCATCCAAGGCGGCCCTGAATCAGTTGATGCGGGTAGCGGCGCTGGAGTGGGGCAAGGACAATATTCGCATCAATGAGTTACATCCCAATGCCGTGTTTGATACCGCTATCTGGACAGATGAAGTACTGCAATCACGGGCTGATTCGTATGGGCTGAGTGTTGATGAATATAAGAAGAGAAATGTGATGGGAGTAGAGATTACCAGTCATGATGTTGCAGAGCTGGCGGCAGAAATGTGCGGACCATTATTTGCCAAGACAACGGCAGCACAGGTTCCGGTGGATGGCGGGAATGAGAGGGTTATTTAGGATGATACCTTACAGTTAAGTAAAGTTATGGATTCAAACCTTTCCCATTAACAGTCATTCATTTTGTTGCTTTAAATTACTGGATTTTTCGACAGTATCGGCTAATTAGCGACCTTTGCATCATACAATTTTCGGTCTTAGGACTGTAATGTTTCTGCTGGTAGGTATTCACCGTAACGCCCGTAGAACCACTTCATGACAAAGGGCGGCAACAGAGTGGTGAGTGCGATAACAATTACCATGCCTGCGTAGATCTCATTATTGAATATACCGCTTACCCTTCCTAGCTCGGCGAAAATGAGGCCGACTTCACCACGGGGTATCATGGCCATGCCGATCACCCAACGTACAGGCCATGTTTCCTGGATAAAAAATGCGCCCATGAGCTTGCCAATGATAGCCGCCAATAATAGCGACAGCGAGAATCCCCAAATGAAGGGCGAACCCCAATCGATCTCATGCAGGTTAAGGGAAAGTCCCACAAATACGAAAAATATCGGTGTAAACAAGTGGACGATGGGTTTCATCTGCTCCTCGATCCGGTGCGCGAAACGCTCATCAGTGTGCAGGGCGATACCCAGTGGCAGAAAGAATCGTCGTGAGAGAGCCAGGCCAGCGGCAAAGCCGCCCAGGAGTTCTGGCGCGCCAACCACATGAGCCAACCAGGCGAAGAACAGCACAAGAGAAACAATTGTGGTGGGTATCAAACCAGAGATTTCACTGACCGCATCGAACCGCTTGATGACCAATGAAATCAACTTGGCAGCCACGGGTGCCAGAACGAAAAACGCGCCCACAAAGATCAGCACCTTTCCGGTATTGATCAGGCTCACTCCACCACCGATAGAGAACTCATAGAGTAACGCTAACAGTACCACGCCGAGCACGTCGTCCAATACGGCTGCACCCAATACAATCTGTCCCTCGGGTGCCTGCTGACGTTTGAGGTCAGACAGTACTCGCACAGTGATGCCGATGCTGGTGGCTGTGAGCGTACCACCAATGAATAATGACACCAGCAGCGACAAGCCGAACACCCAGTAGCCCAGCGAGAAACCCAATACCAGCGGCAGGACAAAGCCGATCATGGCAACCACAAGAGATTTGACGCCGGTATGCACCAGGCGCTTGACGTCGGTCTTCAAACCAACCTCAAACAGTAGCAAGATAATGCCTATCTCCGCCATCAGCTTGATGGCCTCGACCGGTTCGATCCAGCCCAGTAGACTCGGCCCCAGTACTACGCCAGCGAGCAGCTCGCCGATCACTGAAGGTGCCTGCAAGCGGGTCGCCAGTTCTGCGAACACCCGTGCCGCCAGGAGAATGACTAGCAGGTAAAGAAAAAAATCATGGGTTTCCATCAAACATTCCTTCTTCTATCGTCGCCCACTAATTCGACAAGGGTCGTGTGTGGTTGTTCTTGAACGATATTCGGGCATGGAACCCTCCAACTCTATGCCTTGATACTAGCAGAGTCAGTGACGGTGACGCCACTCACAGTGACGCAGCATACCCCTCATAGTATCGGCTAGTTCCGGTAGTACACAGAGAGGTTGTATATTTTCAGTGTGGATCGACTCTAGCCGATCGTAAGCTGGTTCCGAATGACCGCGATCAGCACCCTGGCGACTGCCAGATGAGATTTTGTTTAGATCGTTAATTTATCTGATGGACTTTTGGAGTCTTACATATTATCCGTGCCATATACAGCATTGTTAACAGGTATTATTTTGTCAAACGGTTCAACGCTTCCTGGTATTTATCCGCAGTTCTTTGTGTAATCTCATCTGGTAGTTTAGGTCCGGGAGCTTTCTTGTTCCAATCCAGTGTCTCCAGATAATCGCGTACAAACTGCTTGTCAAAACTTGGTGGGCTAATGCCGGGCTGATAGGTGTCGGCTGGCCAGAAGCGTGAAGAGTCCGGTGTTAGTGCTTCGTCAATTAAGGTCAGTGTGCCGTTTTCATCCAGGCCAAATTCAAACTTGGTGTCTGCAATGATGATGCCGCGCTTCAGTGCATACTCGGCTGCTTCGGTATACAGCTTAAGGCTGACATCACGAACCTGTGCGGCCATGTCATCGCCAATGAGTTTGCAGGTGTATGCAAAGTCTACGTTTTCGTCATGCTCGCCGACATCTGCCTTGGTGGATGGTGTGTAAATCGCTTCTGGCAGTTTGTCTGCCATCTGTAGTCCTTCGGGTAATGTTATGCCGCAAACTGCCCCGGTCTTTTGATAATCCTTCAAGCCAGAGCCGATCAGGTAGCCACGCACGATGGCTTCTACCGGGAGCGCATTTAATTTTTTTACCACAATTGCACGGCCTGTTACCTGATTGCGTTCTGCTTCATCCGGCAAGGCTTCTTCCAGTGTCATGGAGGATAGCTGGTTAGGTACTACGTCTTTCATGCGTTCAAACCAGAAGTTGGAAACCGAGGTGAGCACGATGCCTTTGCCCGGAATCGGGTCGGGTAGTATTACGTCAAAGGCTGAGAGCCTGTCAGTGGTTACGATCAACAGGTGGTCATCACCAATACCATAGATATCACGTACCTTGCCGCGATGGATTAAGGGTAAGCTTTTTATGTCTGATTCGAATAATGTTTCTGGTGCGATGCTCATGAGGTTACCTTATTGATATTGGTTGTTTATTAATCTTCTGCCTTGCCGTGAGCGGCAAGGAGTGTTCCGGTCATGATGCGGTCGGTATAGGCCATGGCCAGAGCAGAAACAATAAAGGTCAGGTGGATGAGTACCTGCCATTTGATGGTTGTTTCCGACATTTGATCAGCATTAATAAAAGTCTTGAGTAGATGAATAGAAGAGATGCCGATCAGCGCCATCGCCAGTTTGATTTTCATGGTGGCGGCATTGACATGTGATAACCATTCTGGCTGATCAGGATGTTCCTTGATATTGAGGCGTGAAACAAAAGTTTCATAACCACCAATGATCACCATAATGAGTAGATTGGCGATCATCACAACATCGATCAAGCCTAGCACGATGAGCATGATCTCGGTTTCGCCGATGCTTGTCGCCTTATGAACCAGGTGGTAGAGCTCAATCATAAAGTGATAAACATAAACACCCTGCGCCACAATTAGCCCGAGATACAAGGGGGCCTGTAACCATCGGCTCCAGAATATTAGTTGAGCCATAATGCCTAATGATGGATTGCGTACTGTTTTTTCGTTCATGTTGTCTATATTACTCCAGATTGTTATCCAGTGAGCGCCATAAAAAGTTGCGGTAATTTTTCCGGTAAGCGCTCTACCTTGTCGATAATAGTGTACTGATTGCCGAAGATGTCGGTCACGTAATCATCTTCGCCCGGTTTTACATTGGCGTCAAGATTGATGCAGTAGGTGTATATACCCTCCTGATCCAGTTCCTGTACCGCCTTGCGTGCATCTTCAACCAGTAAGCGATGGTCATCGACATCAATGTCTGAAGGTTCACCGTCCGTTAATACCAGTAACAGTTTTTTATCAGCTTGTTGTGCTCCAAGGTAATGGGCAGCATGTCGAAGTGCCGCCCCCATGCGAGTGGAATAGCCTGCTTCCATTGCAGCAAGCCGGCCTTTGACTTCATCGTTCCATTGTTCGCTAAACCCCTTGATATGTTGATAACGAACCTCATGACGGGTATTGGAAGAAAAACCGGCAATGGCAAATTTATCACCCAGGTGCTCAATGGCCCATCCCAGTAATGCCACCGACTCCTGACTGAGTTCCAGGATTGTTTGTTCACAGCCTTCCGGAATATCTGCCAGAGAAGCAGAAAGATCCAGCAGCAATAGAACGGCAATATCACGGCCATCGTGTTTATGGCTCATGTTGATGCGCGGATCCGGTTGTGCTCCACTCTTGAAGTCGATTAGTGACCGTATAGCGACATCAAGATCCAGGTCACTGCCTTCCTCCTGATAACGAACCCGAACATAATCCTGTGGTTTAAGTAAATCCAGGATCTGTTTTAGTTGTTTGGCAAGAGCAGCATGTTTTTGTAGCAACGCATCAATATAAGAGGCATCACCGGGCGGGTGCAGGCTTTCATACAGACTTACCCAGTCAGGACGATAGGATTTTGTATGGTAATCCCATTCCTTGTAATGTCTTGGCGGCAGTCCGTCAAATTCGCTTTCTTCAGGCCGTACTTTATTAAGATCTTCAAATGCTTCTTCTTCATCGCCTTCTTCGATAAATTTCCACATATGACGATTATCATCGCGGTAATCTACCTCTGTATCTTTGAAGTGGACTTTTGGTGACTGGTCTGTCTGACGTCGGGTTTTAGCGATATAGGAAATTGCAATCTGGACAATATCTTTAGTAGTCGTTTCATCTTGCAACATTACTTCATGAAATTGCCTTATGCATTCCAGTAAGTCCTGGTTCTTGTATCCGTGATTGCCGTCAAGAATCCCATAAGACAGCATGGCCAGGCGGTGACGAATGCAGGACTCTTTTTCCGGCTCACAAGCATCTTCTGCAGGTTTTGGATGCAGGGAACTAAATAGTTTTCTTAGTCCCGGATATTTCTTTATGGCCAGGTATTCAACACGTGAATCTTCCAGTGTCTCGATGGCGATGCGTTGAAAAGGGCTGAAGTTGTCCGCAATAATGGCGGTCGTCCATCGTTGATGTGCTGCAATGTGGGCCAATACGGCTCGGTAACGGTTAATGCCGGCCACTTTTCCGTTGGAGTCGTCTTTATCATCAAAAACATCTGGCACACGAATACCTAGATGATCGTAGTACGGAATAGGCTTGCGTAATTGATCAAATGCGTTGGAGTATGGAATTAAATATGATTTTTGTTCCCATAATGCTTTTAAATACAAATCAAGCTTGCGTTCGTTATCAATGAACAACGTGCCGTGCCGTTCTCGGCTTAGTATTGCTCTGCTATCAGCTGATTGCAGGCAGAAATAATCCCGTTGGCGATCCGGATTGTTGTTGTAATTATTGATGCCGTAGTCAATCCAGTTCTTGATGCCTTCCAGAGACAATTCGCTAAGCAAGTACGGCATCTGATTTAACAGGTCGGGCAGGCCGGGGCTGGGGATGGTTGTATGAAAGCCGTGAATAGAACCTGTAGTACGTTCCATCATATCCATCAATAGTTCTATATAATGTTTTAACTGTTCTTCACTTCCAAGTCGGCGAGCTGCTTCTGCGATGGTATTCAGGAAGGGAGGGATTGCATTGCCATTAGGGCTACGTGACATATTCCAGACAGTTTGTGAAACCAGTGACAGGGTGGACTCACCCAGTTGTTTGGCGACCTGGGGCATTTCTTCCAGATAAACCAGTACCGGTTCAAAGCCGCGTCCAATCATGCAGATCAGTGAAGCACCTTTAAGGTAATCTTTAATTCCATCATTAGATAAAACGGCCAATGCACCTGACATGCAGTCGACAAAGACATCATCCAGGTCTTTAAAATTGCATTTCAGTTGATCCCGGAATGCCTGCATCTCGGCACTGAGTTCAGGGCTTATTTCTTTATCCGGTGCGGCCAGACTCATGATCGGTTTTGTTCGCGAAGGTTATGTTGTGCAAGTTGGGTATTATGCAAAAATGGCATCAATCGCATGATCCAATGTACTGCGAATATCGGCATCATCCGTAATAGGGCGTACCATTGCCATACGGCAGGCATCGGGTGCATCAATACCTTTAGATATCAGATTAGCTGCATATACCAGTAAACGAGTGGATATACCTTCATCCAGTCCATGGCCCTTCAGATTACGCGCGGTCTCGCCGATTTTAACCAGCTTCATGGCCAACTCCGCATCGATACTCGCTTCTTTTTGCACAATGCTGGCTTCCAGATCAGCCGAAGGATAATCAAAATCCATACCGGTAAAACGTTGCTTGGTAGATTGTTTCAGGTCTTTCATTAAGCTCTGGTAACCGGGGTTATAGGAAATGACCAACTGGAAATCCGGATGAGCATCAATCAGTTCACCTTTTTTGTCCAAAGGTAACTGGCGACGATGATCCGTTAATGGATGAATCACTACAGTGGTGTCCTGTCGTGCTTCAACAATTTCATCCAGGTAACAAATGGCACCAATACGTGCGGCAGTAGTTAATGGGCCATCTAGCCAGCGCGTACCATCGGCATCCAGCAGATAACGACCCACCAGGTCTGACGCGGTCATATCTTCATTGCAGGCGACGGTAATCAATGGTTTTTTCAGTTTCCATGCCATGTGTTCAATAAAGCGTGACTTGCCGCAGCCAGTTGGCCCTTTGATCATGACAGGCAGGCGCGCCTCATAGGCCGCCTGGTATAGCGCTACTTCATTGCCTGTTGGTTCGTAATATGGTTCCTGTTTGATTTTGTATTGTTCAATATCGATGTCAGACATGGCATGTTTTCCTGAATTATTATCCGCAAACAAATGCTAATAAACGCAAATTAATAGTAAAAAAACCCCCGCACATGGCGAGGGTTTTTCTTGTTTCTCAGCCATGAAGTGAAGCGTTCGCTTACTTATGAACGCCCAGTTTGTCTCTCCAGCCTGGGAAGATCTGATCTGCATCGCCAGGGAAGGATTCGAATGCGCGAGCAAATTCTTTGTGCTCTTTCGCGAACTCGATCGGGTCTGCACCTTCTTTCCAGCACTGGAATGCCTGGTGCAGAGATTTAGCACCAGCGGCTGGGCTGTCAATATGGCCATAAGAACCACCACCAGATGTGTTGATCACGTTACCGTGACCCAGGTTCTCGAAGAAGCCTGGTAGACGCAGTGCATTCATACCACCAGAGATGATTGGAGTAGTAGGTTTCATGCCATACCATTTTTGATAATAAACAGGTCCTTGACACTCATCACGTTCAATCATGTAAGCAATGATCTTATCTTCGTTGCCACCTTCCATCTTACCGAAGCCCATCGTTCCTACGTGGATACCCGATGCACCCATTAGACGTGACATTTTAGCCAGGATATAAGCTGTATAACCACGTTTAGAAGAAGGAGATGTTACGGCACCGTGACCAGCACGATGATAGTGCAGATACTGGTCAGGGTATTGACGACGTGCAGTCGTTACCATGCCAGGGCCACCCACATAACCGTCAACCAGGAACGCAACATGAGCAGCATTCTCACCGAAAGTTTCCAGTACAAAGTCCGCACGAGCACACATTTCGTGGTAATCATCCGCAGTGATGTTGGCAGAGAACAGTTTGGCTTCGCCAGTTTCATCCTGCGCGCGAGCCATGGCATCGGCCACTAAAGGAATAACCTTCTTCATTGGACAGAAAACCTGGTTACCTTGAGGTTCGTCATTCTTGATGAAGTCACCACCTAGCCAGAACTGGTATGCAGCGTCAGCAAATGGCTCAGGACGCAGACCTAATTTTGGTTTGATGATAGTTCCGGCGATGTAACCACCGTCTTTAATAGGACGACCCAGAATGCGCCACATGTCGCTGATGTCTTTAGACGGACCATCAAACAGTACCAACATTTTAGGCGGCACATAGAAATCAAACATTTGCGCGCATTTCACATCACCCATGCCCTGGTTGTTACCAATGGCCAGAGTAAGGAATGAAACGATCATAGCGCGACCATCGATGACGTTACGGTCGAACAATTCATTCGGATAGGCAATCTTCATGATGCCTTTGGCTTCGTCGATTTCGTATACGAGAGCATCAACACCCTTGGTGAAATCATCTGTAGTACAAACTTCAACATTGGTACCCGTCGATGATTCAGCCGCGAAGTGAGCTGCGGTTGAAAGGTAACCGTAACCGTCAGCAGGTGTCATGGTGTAAGCAACCAGGATGTGTTTGCCTTCAGCTAGAAGTGTTTCTTCATCCAGACTCAGGTCTGAATATCGTGCTGATTGATCCATTTCAATCTCCTTCTTTTAATAAAAGTGTGTTCAAATAGTGCGTTCAAAAAAATGTTCGTAGTCTTCTATTCCTTTAGTGAGCAGACTCCTGTCTATCTGTATATGTAAACTCCAGGAGTTGGGTATTGATTTAATCTCCTGTGAGATACCTTTAACTTGACGGGAACAATATTCTCTTTTTATATATAAGTAAAAGCAAATATTCTGATACAAACAATAATATTATACTTATGGTTAGGGGTTGGGAGCTTTACGCACTCTTATTAATTGGGGCGTTAAAGCAGGTTTGATGGGCGGGTCTGTAAAAATAGGGGTATATGCTATATGAATTTTTAATTATAAAACATATAGTTAATGAATATCGACTGGTGTTTTAATCTTGTAGCCGATCATCAATCAGCTCATAAATGGTTTTCAGGGCTGTCTCAGTAATTAGGTCTGCATGAATATTGTATAGACAGAGCTTGCAGCGCACGGGTTCATTCAATGAGTTTCTCTTATCTACCTCAAAGTCTGTCCATGCTAATACCGGCAAATCGTTCAGGCTGTTTTCGATACAGACCCAGGCATTGTCTTCCAGAATGACATCAATATCTCTCAATCCAGCCAGTTCCAGCCGCAAAGGACCCTGAAGTCTGATCTGCCCCAGCCGGATACGATTGAAATACTTTGAGGGTATTTCAATTATTTTGCTTTCATATATAGGTACATCGTCTAGTCGTATGCTCATAATAATCCGATATCTTTAAGTTCTGAGATTGTGCTTTCTTAAAGTGGTATCGGCACTTTGCACGATTCCCTGACCCTGAGATTTTTCCAGCAACCTGCATTTAGCGATCTTTTTATAGATGAAGGAGTTGAGCCTGGAGCTTAATATGAGCGATTCGATCAGTGAATTAGTATGATATAAGCTGCTATAATAAGTAACATTTATAGGTATTTACATGCATGTAACCTTCAGACAATTAAAGGTATTTGAGTCCGTGGCGCGGCACCTGAATTTTACCCGGGCAGCGGAGGAGTTGCATTTGACGCAGCCAGCAGTATCTATGCAAATCAAGCAGTTAGAGCAAAGCGTAGAGTTGCCCCTGTTTGAACATATGGGGAAAAAGGTATTCCTTACGGAAGCCGGGAATGAGATGTACCACTATAGTCGTTCGATTGCTCAATTGCTGGATGAGGCGGATGAGGTATTTGAAGAATTAAAGGGTACGCATCGCGGTCATCTGGCAATTTCTGTAGCCAGTACAGCAAATTATT